>NZ_JAKRNB010000025.1:0-31953 GCF_022347395.1 Corynebacterium sp. ACRPF | reverse complement strand
TGCAACTCAACCGCCGCCCCCGCAAAACCCTGGGCTTTCAAACACCAGCCGAGAAAATGGCCGCACTGATAAACTCAACCGAAACATAAGACGTGTTTCCACGACCACTAGAATCCGCCCTGCTCGGTAAAACTAGAAAATCCCAACGCCCCTTCCGGGGAGTTGGGATTTCTTAGCGCTCTATCTACTTGAACGGGAAGCCGAGCTCGCGCAGGAGCTTGCGGCCCTCGTCGTCGTTAGTAGCGGTGGTAACGACGGTAATGTCCATACCACGAGGGCGGTCGATCTTGTCGATGTCGATCTCGTAGAACATGGACTGCTCGGACAAGCCGAAGGTGTAGTTGCCGTGGCCGTCGAACTGCTGATCAGACAGACCGCGGAAGTCACGAATACGTGGCAGCGCGATGGTCAGCAGGCGGTCCAGGAACTCCCACATACGGTCGCCACGCAGGGTAACGCGTGCACCGATGGGCATGCCTTCACGGAGCTTGAAGTTCGCGATGGACTTCTTAGCGCGACGCAGCTGCGGCTTCTGACCGGTAATAGCGGTCAGGTCCTCGAGTGCGCCGTTGATGACCTTGGAGTCACGTGCGGCTTCGCCAACACCCATGTTGACAACAACCTTGGTAACGCCAGGGATCTGCATGACGTTGTCGTAGTTGAACTCGTCATTCAGGGTCTTGCGGATTTCCTCGCGGTAGCGAGTCTTCAGACGCGGGGTGTAGTTCTCGCTCATTTTTAGATGTCCTTCCCGTTGCTACGCGCGATACGGACCTTCTTGCCGTTCTCGTCGAAACGGTAGCCCACGCGGGTCGGGTTGCCTTCGGAATCAACGATCGCAACGTTGGACACGTGGATCGGAGCTTCCTGGGTAACGATTCCGCCGGACTCGGCGCCACGCTCGGCAGCAGAGTTTGCGACGTGCTTCTTGATGCGGTTAACGCCCTCAACGAGGACCTTGTCACGCTTTGGGTATGCCTCGATGACCTTGCCCTTCGCGCCCTTATCTGGGCCCGAAATGACGATCACCATATCTCCCTTATGGATCTTCATAAGACTAGATCACCTCCGGTGCGAGAGAAACGATCTTCATGAAACGCTTGTCACGAAGTTCGCGAGCAACCGGTCCGAAGATACGGGTACCACGGGGCTCGCTATCGCCCTTGAGAACAACTGCAGCGTTCTCGTCAAAGCGGATGTAGGAGCCGTCTGGGCGACGGGTCTCCTTCTTCGCACGGACGATAACTGCCTTTACGATGTCGCCTTCCTTGACGTTGCCACCTGGGACAGCGTCCTTGACAGTCGCGACGATGACGTCGCCGATGCCAGCGGAGCGTCGGACAGAGCCGCCAAGAACGCGGATGCACAGCAGTTCACGTGCACCAGAGTTGTCGGCGACGCGCAGACGCGATTCTTGCTGAATCACTATGGGTCTCCTGACCTGGATTGATGTGCGGTAAGATTTCCGTCCTTGCCACACGCGGTCTACAAACTTGCGATGCTCAAGCCTTTACAACGGACTGTGCCGAAGGGTCTCGGACCGGCGGTTCGGAAACGCACCGCTACGGGCCGACCAGCTTTCGCAACCTATACATTCAACCACACGCGCGCACCATTACCAAAACACTGTCTTTTGCTTGCCGACACCCCTCCAACGCCAAAATTTTCCCTGCATTACCCCCGGACACCCCCATAAAGCCTTGTTTCGAATAGGTCAATCCCCCTCGCCCGTCGCATTTAATTGCTCTACCTGGGACTTTAGTTCGCACTTCCAAGCCTGGCGGTGCAACTTTCCGGGCACGCATGTTCTAAATTGACCCAATTTTCACACGTGTAACACATGAAAATTCCAGTTAATTCACGTTTTTGAGGTGACAGTTGGGAACGATGTGACTAATGTGGTTTGCGTCAAGAAAGACATCTGCTTTTTGGCGCGTACCTATATTTCCCGAAGGAGAAACACATGAAGCGTTTGCCACAGACCCTGACCGCTGCTGTTCTGACCGGCGCGCTCGCCTTTGGCGGCGCGGCTGTTGCTCAGGCTCAAATCGGTGACCCAATGTCCGTTACTAAAGACGGCGAGGAATACGTTCGCCAAGACGATAATGGTGGCTCCACGTACATTTACGATAAGCGAGACGAAGACGGAAACCTCGTTGAGCGTAAAGCAATTTCCGTAGAAGAGGCACGACAGATTCGCGACGCAGAGCTCGGAAACGACAATGCTGGCACCACCGACGGTGAAGCCGACACTGACGGTTCGAATGACTCCGAGGGCGCAAACGACTCTGAAGGAAACGGTTCTGAGGGTGGAAATTCCGAGGACTCCGAAGGCTCTCAGGAAAATGTCATCCCAGCCCCAGCTACCATCGAGCTTGAGGATGGCACCGTTTGCTACCAGCACATTCAGGATAAGAGCGTTTACGTCGAGAACAGCAACGAGGTAAACACCGAGATCACCGACGAGACCGTCGGCAAGTGCAAGGATGCCAATGCTGGCACCACCGATCCTGAGGGCTCTTCCGAGCTGAGCGATGCTGCTAAGGCCGGCATCGGCGCTGCAATCGCTCTGCCAATCCTGGGCGGCATTGTTCACTACTTCCTGAACAAGGACGGCAAGACCTGGGTTAAGAGCCAGGATCGTGTAAATGCTGAGCCTACCCCTGAGGAGAAGGCTGAGTCCGAGAAGATCGTCGCTGAGCACGAGGACGAGATCAACGCTCAGCTCGCAGAGCAGGGTCAGGGCAACAACGCTGAAGGTACCGCTCCGGCTGCTGGCGAGTCCGCAGACTCCGCACGTGGTATGTCCGCTGAGACCGGCTCCAACTCCGTTGCACAGGCTCTGGCTGCTCTGGCCGTAGCTGCAATGGTTGCTGCTGGCGCCTTCGCTGCACGCCGCAAGTTCTTCGCTTAAGAAAGAACTCCCCTACTGAGTAGGGTCTGAAACTGAGACTGGCTGTGCCGGTCGGACTTCGGTCCGGCCGGCGCAGCTTTTTGTATGCCTGACTAAAACTGCGGTCACTCAGAGTCAAGGGCCCATCCGATTTAAGGCCGATCTGATCAGGCTGAATTGAGGTGGAAAAGGCCGATCTGAGGGGTGGTTTTCCTCAGATCGGCCTGATCACTATGGACCTAATGGGGTGGCCCTAAAATGATGGGCCCGAAAGCCCACCGTTGGCTTTTAAAGGATGCGCATTAAGACGCGGATTCGGAAGCCGGCGAGGCTGTCTGTGCAGGTACTGCGGCCGGCTTGGGGTCCACGGTAAAGATATCGGTGCCGGAGCCAATGAGCTCGCCGGGACGGAAAGCCTCGGTAGGAATTACGGGGCCGGTCTTCTTGGAGTTGGAGACCACCACCGGGGTGGTTACCGGAAGGCCGGCGGCCTTGATGGCGTCGATATCGAATTCGGCAAGGACATCGCCTCGCTTGACTTCATCGCCCTTGGTGACGTGGGAGGTGAAGTGTTCGCCCTTGAGGTTTACCGTATCGAAACCAATGTGCATGAGGATATCGATATTTCCCACCGCTGGGTCCTTGGCGCGGATGGCGTAGGCGTGGTGGGAGGGGAAGGTGACGGTGATTTTGCCGTCGGCAGGCGCAACCAGCTTGCCCACGGTCGGCTCGATTGCTACACCTTGGCCCAGCTTGCCGCCAGCAAACATGGGGTCACTGACCTGAGACAGCGGTACGGCGGTGCCCTCCAGCGGGGAGAAGATGGTGCACGCATCGTCGGCAGCTACCGCAGCCGGGGTGGCTGCGGCGGCCTGCGCCTCAGCTGCAGGAGGGTTGACCTCATCCGGATCGATGGAGCCATTCTTACGAATGAGGACCCGTCCATAGAGGTACGCGCCCACAAAGGCGACTACGAAGGAGATAACGCCGCACAACAGGAAGGTCGGGACGAAGCGTGGGACGGAGACGAAGCCGATGAAGCCGGCGGCACCGAGGGCGTCGGCAAGCACGCCAAAGATGGCGATGAAGGCAGAAGAAATAGCAGATGCCGCCATGCCGATATAGAACGGCCAGCGCAGGCGCAGGTTCACGCCGAAGATGGCGGGCTCGGTAATGCCAAAGAGTGCGGAAATGCCGGAAGCACCGGCCAGGCCCTTGAGCTTTTCGGAGCGGGCCAAGAAGTACACGGCGAGCGCGACGCCACCTTGGGCGATATTGGCCATGGAGGCAATCGGGAAAACGAAGGAGCCGCCCTCGTTCCACAGCATCGTCTCAATCGGCGGGAAGGATTGGTGCAGGCCGGTAATCACAATCGGCGAGTAGACGAGGCCGAAGAGGAAGCCGGCGACGGGACCGGCAAAGTCATAGAGGTTGGCCAAGCCCATGCCCAGCCACTCGCCGGCCGTGCGCAGGATGGGGCCCAAGCCCATGAAGGTCAGGAAGCCAGTAATCAGCAGGGTCAGCAGCGGGGTGAGCATGAAGTCCACCGTGCCCTTGAGGTGCTTGTGCAGGAATTTCTCTAAGGTGGCGAGAATCCACGAAATCACCAGGATGGGCAGGATGGAGCCCTGGTAGCCGGCCTGGGCAACGTCGAAGCCGAAGATGTTCCAGTAGGACATCTCACCGTTTTCAATCGCCTCGGCCACACTGTAACCGCTGACCAAATCGGGCATGACCATCGCCATGGCCATGCCGGCGCCGAGGAACTCGTTGCCGCCGAAGCGCTTCGTCGCGGTAAAGCCCACGAGGATGGGCAGGAAGGCAAACGGTGCAGAGGCAAGCAGGTTCACCAAGCCGGCAAAACCTTCCCAGGCGGGGAACATCTGGATGACGGATTGGTCACCGAAGAGCCCCTCGGCTGTCAAGACGTTGTTGAGCGCCATGAGCAGACCGCCGCCAAGCAGAATTGGAATGAGCGGAACGAAGATATCCGCAAGCACCTTGACCGCACGGCTGAACCAATTGCCGGATTCGGCGGCGATGTCTTTCAAGCGGTCGGTGGATACGGCCACGTCCTTGGAAATGAGGTTGGTCATTTCCTGGAAGACGATATTGACGTCGCCGGGACCGACGATGACCTGGAACATACCGCCGGCCTCAAAGGTGCCCTTGAGATCGGGGTCATTATCCAGCGCGGCGGTGTCTACCTTGTCAGAATCTTGCAGCACCATGCGCAGGCGCGTGGCGCAGTGCGCAAGTGCGATGATATTGTCTTCGCCGCCCAGCGCCTTTAGCGTGCGGGCGGCCACTTCCTTGTGGTCCATAGAAGAGCCCTTCAGTGTAATGGCTCACATCCGAATACCGGACGTGACTGCTTATTTCCATTACAGCCGGAATTCGGGCCTAAGTCCACACATTCGGGCGGAGTGTTGGCAACTTCACCGGCTTCGGGTACACCTACCCGCGCGGCTCCCACCCCTGCCAGGGGGACTCGCCAAACACAGCGAAGGACGCGGCGATGCGACCGCCACCGGCGTATACCTCGACGGCGCAGCCATCAGCAATCAAGCGCATCTCGCCATCCGGGCAGTCGATGGGATCGCCGCCGTTAAAGGCGATGGTGCCGTCACGTTGGGTGACGCGGAAGGCTTCGTCCCCGGCGGCGTCGATAAGAGCAAAGGAGCCTTCGCCCTTGATATCGATGGTGGAGCCAAAGCCTTCGCGCCCTTGGGTCTCCGGCAAGGCGGACCACAGCGGCTCTTGGTGCAGGTAGTTGTCCTCCAGCCAGATGCGGCGGGGCAGCGTCAAGGTATGGACCCAGCCTTCCGTTGGGGTGTCATCCTGGGCGGGCATGCCCATCCATCCCAGGAGGATGCCGTCCTCGGTGGCCTGGGGCGCATAGAACTGGGTGCCATGATCCAGGAGGGTAAAGCCGCGCTCAATATGGAAATCCAGGCCATCGAGCGTGCCCACGATATAGCCGCAGCGGTCTGTTTCTGCCTGGGGGCAGAAGATGAGGACCTGCTTATCGCCCAAGGTAAGCAGGTTGGGGCACTCCCACATATAACCGCCGGGCAGCTGCGAGGGATCGTCGAAAGAAATCTCGCCCTGGAATTCCCATCGGGCCAGGTCCTGCGAGCGGTACAGCACAATGGTGCCGCGCTCGTCTTCGGTCTGGGCGCCGATGACCATCCGCCAGCCGTCGCCATCGCGGGTGATCTGTGGGTCCCGGAAGTGCCCCGTATAACCCGCCGGCGAGTCCGGAATGAGAGGATTATTCTCGTCGCGGAGATAGATTCCTCCCTCCGGGCCCGAAGGATCGAGGGCCCGCACGCGGTTCTGAGACGGAATGCGGCGGCCGTCCTCTTTCAGGTTGCCCGTATAAAACAGCCAGACGTCGGTACCATCGACCACCGCCCCACCCGAGTAGCAACCATCCTTGTCATAGGGCAGGTCCGGGTACAAGGCATCGGGGTGGTGCTGCCACGGCGTGGGAGCCGATACGCTCGCCGTCGCATGCCCCCAGCCCGTACGCTTGGGCTTGCGGGGAAAGGCCGGGTCGTGCTGGTAGTACACGTGCAGGGTATCGCCATCCACAAAGACGCCATTGGGGTCATTGAGGCGGCCTTGCGGCGGGGCGAGGTGAAAATTGGGACGGTAGTTCATATCCCCGATACTATGGAAATATGACTATTCATGTGTGCGGTGAAGGCCTCGTGGACCTCGTTCCGGTGGCCCCTGGCAGCTTGAACGACCACACCCCGGCGCTGGGCGGCGGGCCGTTTAACGTGGCCATCGCGGCCGCCAGACTGGGAGCAGACGTAGAGTTCCAGTCGCGCCTTTCTACCGATGGTTTCGGGCAGGAACTCGTTGGTCGCCTTGAGGCAGAGGGGGTAACCACCACTCACCTCCAGCGCGGTGACGAGCCCACAACCTTGGCGGTCACCACTATCCATGAAGACGGCTCTGCTTCCTATAACTTCTACATCGAAGGCACCGCCGACCGCTTGGTTGAGCCACAATTGGTTCCGGCCGATATCGCATGCTTCGGCACGGTCTCCCTCGCCCTTGAGCCGGGAGCCTCCCGCTATGCGCAGCTGCTCAAGGACTTTGCCGCGCAGGGAACCCTGGTCGCCCTCGACCCGAACATCCGCCCCTTATATGCCACTGCGGAGCACCGCGAATTCTTGGCTGAGCTTCTCCCCTACGTGACTTTGTTGAAGCTTTCTGATGAAGAGGTGGAGTTCTTGGGCGACGACCTCATTTCGCAGGTTCCCATCGTAGTGGTCACCCGGGGCGGCGAGGGCCTGAGCGTTCGCGCGGGCGATACGTCCCTTACGGTGCCGGCCGCGCGGGTCACGGTCACCGATACCATCGGCGCCGGCGACACCATTATGGCGGCCCTGCTGACCCAGATTGATGAACGCGGGCTCGGCGCCGCCGCTCTTGCTGCGCTGGATCCGGCGCAGTGGAAGGACATCCTGTCCTTCGCCGTAACTGCCGCCGGCATCACCGTCTCCCGCAAGGGTGCCAATCCCCCGCGCCGCGAGGAAGTAGAGTCTTCGCTATGACCTATACCAAGCGCACGCTGTGGCTCCACGCCGCGCTCTTTGTCCTCGCATTTCTCGCATTCATTCTGCCTGTGGTCTTTGGCACCTCCGCTCTGCTGCCGGTATGGCTCACTGGCGGTTTGAGCTTGGGCATTGCGGCCTGCGCGCTTGTCGACGCCGCCTATAAGTTCTTCGCCCCCTCTTCCCCACGCAGCCTTCGCCTACTCTCTGGTCTGGCTAGCCTCGTACTGCTTATCGGCTGGGGAATTTGGGTCTATATCTACGGCAATATGGCCGCCGTAGGCACAGGCTCCTATCGAATCGGCACCTTTTTGCTCGGCGCGGGAAGCGTGCTCAATCTTTTTGTAGTGGCAATTTCTTTTCTAGATATACAACGAAAGGCCGAGTAAAGCGTCTGGCACACAGCCACCATTGGCAGGTCTTCACTAATGCGCCGCTACGACGCGGCGGGGAACGATAATGGGGGCATCGCCAAGCGGATCCTCCCAGGCCTCAACCTCGATGCCATAGGCCTGCGCCAATACCTTCGGCGACAGCGCTTGTTTCGGCGCCCCGCGAGCGATGATATCGCCGGCTTTCATCACCACCATGGAATCAGAATAGTGGCCCGCCAGCATGAGATCGTGTAGGACTACAACCACTGTCTTTCCTGCCTGCGCCTGTGCGCGGGCCAACTCCAGCATACGCATGGCATGGGCAGGGTCGAGGAAGGTCGTGGGTTCATCGAGAAGCAGCACGGGCGTATCTTGTGCCAGGGCCAATGCCAGCCAGACGCGCTGGCGCTGCCCGCCCGATAGCGAAGCGATATCACGATCGAGGAAGTCCACAATGTCGGTAGCCTCGCAGGCCTGCGCGATGATCTCCCGGTCCGTCGCAGAAAGGCCGCGCATCCTCCCCTGATAGGGATGACGCCCGCGCGCGACCAACTCCCCCACCCGCAGCCCATCGGGGGCCACGGGGTGCTGTGGCAGCAGCGCCACCTGCTGCGCTGCATCCTTCGCGGACATGGCGTGTAGGTCAGCTTCCCCGACCATGACGCTGCCCTGCCGCGGGGCCAGGATTTTCGAGAGAGTTTTCAGCAGCGTGGACTTGCCGCAGCCATTCGGCCCAATGAGCGTGGTAACTTCGCCGGCGCGGGCGTGCAGATCAACGCCGGCAAGGATATCCTCGCCATCCTTATATCCCGCATGAATGCCGGTGGCGTGGAGGCTGCACCGAGGCTTCGAGCTCGTGGTCTGTTTTGGCTGATTAGGCCGATTATCCTTCATTTCTTTTCCTTCATCCACGTCTGACTGTCTAGCACCATCTGGCGCCGTGCTTATCCGTTCCCCTGCTGTGCCGCGGCACAACGTTTAGCTGCGCCCGGCCGCATTCCACACCACTATCACCAAGGCGCAGCCACCAATGACCGAGGAAACCGCACCCACCGGTGCATTTACCGGGATAGCACCAGCGATCACAGCACACACGGTCAGCAATGCGGCACCCGCGGCTGCCGATGCCAGCGGCGATGGCGTGGGGGTGCGCGCCACCATCCGCGCCAGGTGCGGCGCCAACAGCGCGATAAACCCAATGGGCCCCACCACCGAGACCACCACGGCGCTGATACCGGTTGCCGCAATAAGCAGGAGGGCGCGCTGGCGGGCGATGTTCACGCCCAGGGTGGTTGCGGAGGAATCATCATGGGCAAGCAGCGGCAGCTCCCGCGCGCACCAGATGCCGATGGCGAGAAACGGCGCTAATGCCACCAGGAGGGGGAGGATGACCTCCATGTGCACAAATCCAGTCGATCCCGCGAGCCAAGTCTGCGCCTCCGCAGCGCGCAGGATCTGGGCGCTGCGCATTAAATACGCGACGAGGGCGTTAAACATCAGCGATAACGCAATACCGATGATGACGATGCGGTTGCTCGTACCGATGCCACCCAGAACAGCGAGGAGGATGACAACGAGGAGGGCGCCGATCATCGCCAAGCATGCCCGCCACCAAAACTCCGGGATACCCTCGGCGAAACTGGGGCGCGAATGCACGGTGCCCAAGACCACCAGCACCGACGCCCCGCCGGTAACGCCTAAAATATCCGGGGAGGCCAGCGGGTTACGAGCCATGGTTTGCGTCCAAGAACCGGCCAAGCCGAGGGCGGCACCCACGATAACGGTGGCGATGGCAACCGGCAGGCGCAAGTCCCACACCACCCTGATGTGGTTCTTGCTGCCGCCTCCGGTGAGGACATCGATAACCTGCCGCGGACTCAATGCCATGGGACCTTGCCCCAGTAACACTAGGTACGCGCTAAGGGCGATGAGGATGAAAGCCAGCGTGGAAGCGAGCACGCGCACGTGCCGGCGGCGTTGTTGAGCTTTTAAAATAGTGCTGATTGCGGTCATGCTTTATTGCCCCCATGCTCTGCCCACGCCGCGGTGAGCACCCCAAATGAGGAAAGGTGCGCCCACTATCGCGAGGACGATCGACATCTCCAGCTCCGAGTTACCCGCAATGAGGCGGCCGGTGACATCAGCGGCAAGCACGGCACAACCGCCCAAGAGCGCGGAGGGCAAAAGCAAGGAGGCAACGCTAGGGCCCACCACCCGCCGCACGATGTGGGGAACGGCAAAACCGACGAAGGCAATGGGACCCGTTGCTGCCGTTGCGCTGCCAGCCAACACCACGACGCTGAGCGCCGCGCCCACCCGCGCGGTAGTGGGGGACCCGCCCAAGGCGAGGGAGGACTCCTCCCCCATGGCCAAAAGATCGAGGGGTCTAGCCACCATCGCCGCGCACGCTACGCCAACAACTAGCCCTATGCCCGCGATCGCGACATCTTCTGGGCCGCGGCCAAAGGTCGAGCCGATAGTCCACCGCCGCATGCTATCGAGGACGTCCGTGGAATATAGACCGATGATCATCGCGCTCGATCCCAAAGCTGCGGAAACGCCGGCGCCCACCAGAATGAGCGTCAGGGGATCCTCAAACCGCCGCGATACGGCTAACACCAGCAGCGTAGTAATACCCGCGCCAACGAGCGCGAGGGTGGTCCGCATACTGGTGGAGGTAGCAATACCAATGGCCGTGCCTAAGGCAACGAAGAAGGACGCGCCCGCGGTAACACCAATAAATCCTGGATCCGCTAGCGGGTTTCTGGTCCACGATTGCGCCAGCACACCTGCCACAGCAAGGGCCGCGCCGGCGAAATAAGCCAAGAAGGTGCGCGGCATGCGCAGGTTCCACACGATATCGCGGATATCCTGCTCCCCTGCCCCGTGCAGGGCAGCGATAACCTCCTCGGACGGAATCGAGCGGGATCCCACCGCCAAAGACGCCACCGCCAACACCAGGCTGGCGAGGATGAAGGCGACAAGGAGCATCTTATAACTCTGTGCCCGCGCCACTACCGGTGCGGGGGTGCCGGTGGTCGTAGGACTATCTGCTGCGGAATCCGCCTGGATTTGTTGGCCGTCCATCGTGGTTGCTGACAATTACAGCTTCTCTTCAAATTTATCTACTGCCCAGGGGATGGTCACCGGATTGGGCATACTCATGGCATTGCCGGTATCGGTATCCAAGTAGCGCACGCGACCCTCCTTGACAATGTCGAGGCCTTGGAAGGTCTTATCCTTCTTCAAGGCATCTGAGGAGCCGTTGTAGTCCAGGACAAAGAGGTAATCAACCTGGTTAAGCTTCGCGTAGTTTTCTGGGGCAATGTCGACGAAGAAGCTGCCGCCGTCGCCCTGCAATGCATCGGGGATCTCCATGCCAAGGTCCTCGATAAATTGTCCACGCCCATCCTCCTCGGTGTATAGGCCAATTTTGCCGTCATAAGGCATGACGATGGCCGCAGACTTATCCTTCAATTCCGCGTGCTCGTGGCGGAACTCCTCGAAGGCCTTTTCGGTGTCATCGATAAGCTTATCGCCTTCGTCTTCTTTGTCCACCGCATCCGCGATGGTCTCTACCTGCTTTTCCCAGGGTACCTGCCAGTCTTCATAGCCGTTCGGCTTGACGGTGGTAGGCGCGATTTCTTCCAGGGATCCCTTCGTGCGTGCATCCACCGTCTGGTTCACCGCAATGATCTGGGTGGGGTCGGCCGCGGTGACCTGCTCAAAGGTATCCGCCGTAAATCCGGTCGCGGTATTATAAATCACCTCAGGCTTTGCGTCGCCCAAAAGTTCCTCTGCCCAGGGGCCGACGCCAGAAGGGTCGCCATCGCCCTCAGCACCCCACGGCGCCACCGTTACGGGAGTGATCCCCAGGGCAAGCAGCGTGTCGGCATCACCTAGACCCAGGCTAGCCACGCGCTGCTCGCTGGCAGCGTCGGTCCCCTGAGCTGTTTCATCACCATCACCACGCGAGCAACCGCCTAAAGCTACGGCTCCGGCGGAAAGCATTGCGACTGCGCCCATGGTGCGACGGCCGAAAATCTTCATGAGGTTAAGCCTTTCAATAAAGGAGGAAAATAACCTTGCTTACCCTATAACGCATAGCCCCGATTAGGCAAGGCTAAACTAAACTAGTAATTTTTTAGACACATGAACCCTTCCTTACGATCGGCCCCAATGTCTGCACACGAACTCATCCCCGTTACTTTGACCGCCAATAAACAGATACGTCCGCGCTTGCACCGACTCACGTTCTACGCCGAGGCTTTCCGGACATACACCCTCTCTGGCCCCGATGAATTCTTTGGACTCGTCATGCCCCGAGCCGAACAGGAATTTACACCCTTCCCCGTCGACGGCATAAACCTCCGCTCGGCTGTGAGCGCGATCGACGAGGAGAGGAGGCCGGACCTGCGCTGGTACACCATCCGCGCGCTCCACTCGGAGGAGGCCACAGTCGATGTCGACGTGGTGACACACGGTGATTCAGGACCTGGCTCGCGGTGGATTCGCCGCGCACAAGCCGGAGATACAGCGGGATTCTTCACCTGCAACGCCCTGTGGCGGCCAACCGAGAAGCCACAACTTCTAGTCGCCGACGCATCCTCCTTGCCCGCGCTGCGGCACATTTTGGCCTACCAAGAAGACCATAACCCGGAAATGCTTCGGGCCACCGACGTTATAGCCGTGGTTACCAGCAACGACGAGGTAGAACCAGGCCTCGCAGCTAGATGGGAGGCGAGCGTACGCAGCCTGCGAATTATTCATACCCAAGCGCACGAGGAGGCGGAGGCTGTCGTTGCCGCCCTGAGAGCGGACTATGCCGGTGCGCTGGGGCCAGGGTACGTATGGGCTTCCGGCGAGGGGAGGCTAGCAAAAAGCGTGCGAGGCCTCGCGGTGAATGAATGGGGCCTAGATACCACCGACGTCACGTGGGTACCCTACTGGTTTTATGGAAGGGCCCGGCCGTAAAGAAGTCCTAAAACGGCAAAGGCCCCGCCCCGAACCATAAGATTCGGAGCAGGGGCTGCGCTGGCTAATTTTTACTTAGCCTTCTCGATGATCTCAACGAGACGGAAGTGCTTGTCCTTGGACAGCGGGCGGGTCTCAGCGATGCGTACGAGATCGCCGATGCCTGCGGTTTCTTCCTCGTCGTGCGCCTTAACCTTCTTGTTAGAGCGCATGATCTTGCCGTACAGGGCGTGCTGCTTGCGGTCTTCCAGCTCGACAACGATGGTCTTGGTCATCTTGTCGGATACTACGTAGCCGGTGCGAACCTTAGGAGCGCCCTTGACCTTCTCCTTCTTCGGAGTAGGTGCCTTCTTGGAATCAGTCACGTTAGCCTCACTCATGATTAAGCCTCAGCTCCCGGAGCAACGGACAGGCCCAGCTCGCGCTCGCGCAGAACGGTGTAGATGCGGGCAATGTCGCGCTTAACCGTGCCGATGCGGCGGTTGTTGGTCAGCTGGCCAGTGGCCTTCTGGAAGCGGAGGTTGAACAGCTCTTCCTTCGCATCCTTCAGGCGGGACTGCAGCTCAGCGTTGTCGAGCTCACGGAACTCGTGGGCGGGGGTACCGGTTGCCATTAGAACTGGTCCTCCTTCTTGATGATGCGGACCTTGCAAGGAAGCTTCTGGCCTGCACGGCGCAGAGCCTCAATAGCAACGGCCTCGGTTGGGTAGCTCATCTCGAAAAGTACGCGGCCTGGCTTAACGTTAGCCACCCACTTCTCGACCGGGCCCTTACCGGAACCCATACGAACGCCAAGCGGCTTCTGGGTCAACGGACGGTCCGGGAAGATGTTGATCCACACCTTGCCACCACGCTTGACGTGGCGGTTGATGGCAATACGTGCGGCCTCAATCTGACGGTTGGTGATGTACGCCGGCTCGAGAGCCTGGATAGCGTAATCGCCGAAGTTGATGCGGTTACCGCCCTTGGACACGCCGCGACGGTTCGGGCGGTGCTGACGGCGGTACTTAACACGCTTAGGAATCAGCATGGATTAGCCCTCCTGCTTCTGCTGTGCACGCTGGCGGCGCTGGCCACCGCGGCGGGAGCGACCATTGCGGTCACGGCCACGGCCCTGTGCCGGAGCGTTCAGTTCGGACTCGCGTACGCCACCGACGACGTCACCCTTGTAGATCCACACCTTGATGCCAATGCGGCCGAAGGTGGTGTGGGCCTCTGCGGTGCCGTAGTCGATTTCGGCGCGAAGAGTGTGCAGCGGAACGCGACCCTCGTGGTAGCGCTCAACGCGGGACATTTCTGCACCGCCCAGGCGGCCGGACAGCAGGATCTTGATGCCCTTAACCTGTGGCTGGCGCATAGCGGACTGGATAGCCTTGCGCATTGCACGACGGAATGCGACACGGTTAACCAGCTGCTCCGCGATGGAGTGAGCAACCAGGGTTGCGTTTGCGTCTACCTGCTTGACCTCGAGGATGTTGAGGGCAACCATCTTGCCGGTGAGCTTTTCCAGCTCGCGGCGGATGCGGTCAGCCTCAGTACCGCGGCGGCCAATCACGATGCCCGGGCGGGCGGTGTGAATGTCGACGCGGACGCGGTCGCGGGTGCGCTCGATGACGACGTCGGCAATGCCGGCGCGCTCGAGGCCCTTGTTGAGGTAGTTACGAATCTTGATGTCTTCGGCTACGTAGTTCGCGTAGTCCTTATCGGCGAACCAGTGGGTCTTCCAGTCGGAAGTGATGCCCAAACGTAGGCCGTGAGGATGGATCTTCTGGCCCATTACTTGGCCCCTTCCTGCTGGCTTTCGACAACCACGGTGATGTGGCTGGTGCGCTTACGAATCATGAATGCACGACCCTGTGCACGCGGCTGGAAACGACGCATGGTCGGACCCTCGTTGGCATAAGCCTCGGAGATGACCAGGGTGCGTGGGTCGAGGCCGAAGTTGTTCTCAGCGTTAGCGGCTGCAGATGCAACGACCTTGGCAACTGGCTTGGAAGCACCCTGCGGTGCGTACTTCAAGATAGCCAGGGCTTCGCTTACGGACTTGCCGCGGACCAGATCGAGCACGCGACGTGCCTTCATCGGGGTGACGCGGACGTAGCGGGCCGTGGCGGATGCGGAGGTGATGGTCTCACTCATCGCTTATCGACGTCCCTTCTTGTCATCCTTGACGTGACCCTTAAAGGTCTTGGTTGGTGCAAACTCGCCCAGCTTGTGGCCGACCATGGAATCCTCGATGAAAACCGGCACGTGCTTGCGGCCGTCATGGACGGCGAAGGTGTGACCGATGAAATCGGGGAGAATGGTCGAGCGGCGAGACCAGGTCTTGATGACCTGCTTGGTGCCTGCATCGTTCTGAGCATCCACCTTGTTGAGGAGGTGCTCATCGACGAACGGGCCCTTCTTAAGGCTGCGTGGCATTGTTTACCTCCTCTTAGCGCTTCTTGTTCGGGCGACGACGGCGCACGATCATGTTGTTGGAGTAACGGTTCGGGTTGCGGGTGCGACCCTCCTTGTGGCCCCATGGGGACACAGGGTGGCGACCACCCGAGGTCTTACCCTCACCACCACCGTGTGGGTGGTCAACCGGGTTCATAACGACACCGCGGACGGTCGGGCGTACGCCCTTCCAGCGCATACGGCCAGCCTTGCCCCAGCGGATGTTCATCTGCTCGGCGTTGCCAACCTCACCAACGGTGGCGCGGCAGCGGATGTCCACACGGCGGATTTCGGAAGACGGCATACGCAGAACTGCGTACTTGCCTTCCTTACCCAGCAGCTGGATGGAAGCACCAGCGGAGCGGGCCAGCTTAGCGCCAGCGCCCGGCTTGAGCTCTACAGCGTGGATGGTGGAACCGGTCGGGATGTTGCGCAGCGGCAGGTTGTTGCCAACCTTGATATCTGCGTTCGGGCCGGACTCGACGATGGTGCCCTGCTTCAGGCCCTTCGGGGCGATGATGTAGCGCTTCTCGCCATCAACGTAGTGAAGCAGTGCGATGTTTGCGGTGCGGTTCGGGTCGTACTCGATGTGAGCGACCTTTGCCGGGATGCCGTCCTTGTCGTTACGACGGAAGTCGATCAGACGGTAACGGCGCTTGTGGCCACCGCCGATGTGGCGGGTGGTGATGCGGCCGTAGTTGTTACGGCCACCAGTCTTGCTCAGCGGGCGCAGCAGGGACTTCTCCGGAGTAGAACGAGTGATCTCGTCAAACTCAGAAACGGAGGATGCGCGGCGACCCGGAGTTGTCGGCTTGTACTTACGAATAGCCATAATTCTTCCTTTTCCTTTCGGCTCTCCGGTGGCGCTTAAGCGCCGCCGCCGAAGACGTCGATGGAGTCGCTGCCTTCACGGAGCGTCACGTATGCACGCTTGGTGGACTTACGCTGGCCGTAACCGGTGCGGGTGCGCTTACGCTTACCTGCACGGTTCACGGTGTTCACGGAGTCGACCTTTACGCCAAAGATCTGCTCTACGGCATCTTTAATCTGGGACTTGTTGGAGTCCGTGGAGACGTAGAACGTGTATACGTTCTGCTCCATCAGACCGTAGGACTTCTCGGATACAACCGGGGCGATGATGATATCGCGTGGGTTAGAAATCTTAGCCATTAGTTCTCCTCCTTATCCGCGCCGGTTGCGCGGTTGATGAAGGTGTGTAGCGCCTCAACGGAGAACACAACGTCATCGGAGTAGAGAACGTCGTAGGTGTTGAGCTGGCCAGCGTCCAGGATCTGGACGTTAGGCAGGTTATTAGCGCTACGACGAGCATTGATGTCCTCGCGGCCGATGACCAGCAGCACGTTCTTGCGCTCGGTCAGGGACTCGAGGAAGGCCTTGGCCGACTTGGTGGACGGCTTCTGGCCCGGTACGAGCTCTTCGATGACGTGGATGCGCTCGTTGCGAGCACGGTCAGACAGTGCACCGAAGAGAGCAGCCTTGATCATCTTCTTAGGGGTGCGCTGTGCGTAGTCGCGGGGCTGTGGGCCATGGACGGTGCCGCCACCGGTGTAGTGCGGTGCGCGGATAGAGCCCTGGCGTGCACGGCCGGTGCCCTTCTGACGGAAAGGCTTGCGACCACCACCGCGGACGTCGCCGCGGGTCTTGGTTGCGTGGGTGCCCTGGCGTGCAGCAGCAAGCTGAGCGTTAACAACCTGGTGCATCAAAGCAATGGATGCCTCGGTGTCAAAGATTTCAGCTGGCAGGTCTACAGAGCCGTTGGTCTTACCCTCGGAAGTGTGGACGTCTAGCTTGAGGTTGCTCATGCGTGTGCACCGCCCTTCACTGCGGTCTTAACGGTGACGAGGCCGCCGCGCGCACCAGGGATAGCACCCTTGATGAGCAGCAGGTTGGACTCGGCATCGATTTTCTGAATCTTCAGGTTCTGGGTGGTCACACGGTCGTGGCCCATACGGCCAGCCATGCGCTTGCCCTTGAAGACGCGGCCCGGGGTAGCAGCGCCGCCGATGCCGCCAACGCGGCGGTGAGCGGCCTGGTTACCGTGAGCTGCGCCCTGGCCTGCAAAGCCGTGGCGCTTCATGCCACCAGCGTAACCGTGGCCCTTGGTCTTGCCGGTGACGTCAACGAAGGAGATACCCTCGAAGATGTCAACCTTGACCTCTTGGCCAACCTCGTAGGCAGAGGTGTCGTCCATGCGGATTTCCGCAACGTGACGGCGCGGGGTTACGCCAGCCTTCTTGAAGTGACCACCAACCGGCTTGTTTGCCTTGCGTGGGTCGATTTCGCCAAAGGCGATCTGGATGGCGCTGTAGCCATCGGTTTCGGGGGTGCGAATCTGGGTGACAACGCATGGCCCTGCCTCGACGACGGTAACCGGCACAACGCGGTTGTCCTCGTCGAAGACCTGGGTCATGCCGAGCTTCTTGCCCAGAATGCCCTTGATCTCGTTTTCACTCATTATTTGTTCTCCACCAAAGTCGCTTACTGGATGTTCACGTCGACGCTTGCCGGAAGATCGATGCGCATAAGAGCATCAACGGTCTTCGGGGTTGGGTCGAGAATGTCGATCAGGCGCTTGTGAGTGCGCATCTCGAAGTGCTCGCGAGAGTCCTTGTACTTGTGCGGAGAACGAATAACTGCGTATACGTTCTTCTCGGTTGGGAGCGGCACTGGGCCAACTACACGAGCACCGGTACGGGTAACGGTCTCGACGATCTTCTTTGCAGAAGCGTCGATAGCCTCGTGGTCATAGGCCTTCAGCCGAATGCGGATTTTTTGTCCCGCCACGCTTATCCTCTTCCTCGCTTCCCCACTTTCACATTCCCGGCGTTTCCGGGGCGTGAAGCGGTGGGAAATTGCTTCTCGATTTCTCTATAACGTTGTCCGGGCTTGGGGCCTGACACAACGCCAGTGGTCTGACTGTCATGACGACCAAGAGTTGCGGTACATGGCAAGGGCCAGAACGCAGTGCTCTCGACGGGGTACAAGACCCGTAATCAAAGTATTGTGAAGAGGACGGTTTTCACGCATTACACGTGGAGAGTGTCCAATTCGTCTACTGCCGCTGTTTATTTGCCATGCCCCTTCTCCGGTCCATCTTCTCGGGGTGTCACTGCTCTAACGCGGACCTAGCCCGATTGGATGACCTTCCAGTCAATGCTTCAGGTTTCCCTGAACCATGGCGACAACGAAGGTGTCATGTTCGCTTTACCAGCTCAGCGTCTCCCCGAGACTCACGCTTGGCGACGTCCGCCGCCATCACCGAATCTCGGTTCTCGCTGCCCTGTTAAAGCAACCTTTGTATTTAAGCATGTTGGGCTGCGGTTTTTCAAGCCGCGCATTAAACCGTGCCAAAAATCACGTTTTGGAAAATTTTGTTGGCCCACACCCCACACTCGCTTGAGAAGTATCTAAGCTCGGAGGCACTGGCTAAGGACTTTTTGTCCTGCCTAGATATCTAAATATCGCGTTCATGCATCACCCTACAAAGAAAGGCACACTCGCCCATGTCTGAAAACAAGACTCCTGCACACAACACCGACAACCAGGTTCCTGCTTCCGAGGAGCGCGAGGTCAATAACAACCTGGAGACCCAGTACGGCACCACCACCATCGATGATGTCGTGGTGTCCAAGATTGCCGGTATCGCTGCCCGCGAGGTCTCCGGCGTGGATTCCCTGGGTGGCGGCGGAGCCCGCATGATCGGCAATATCCGCGAGTCCTTCGGCGCTTCTGAGGACGTCCGCCAGGGCGTCGACGTTGAGGTTGAAGACGGCACCGCTCGCATCGAGATTGCCATCACCGCAGAGTACGGCGTAGCTATCCACGAGCTTGCCGAGGCCATCCGCCGCAACATCATGAATGCTGTTGAGCGCATGACCGGCCTGAGCGTCGAGCGCGTCAACGTTGTTGTTCACGACGTAAAGCTGCCGAAGGATGAGTCCGAGGCGGAAGACCAGGCTGCTTTGAACCAGGGTCAGGCTTAAGCCCAATGCCTGAGCCCCGAGCACGTTTTGAGCTCGAGGTAAGCCACGCCCGCGCTATTGCAGAGGCAGTCCAGAAGGTACGCGGCGTCGCCGCGCTCGACGGCGGTTCGTTCGGTTCGGTGAGTTTGTACCTACCGGGCGAACGCATCGTCGGCATGCGTCGGCCCGACCCGCGCGATGATCGCCACCTGCAGATCAACATTCGCGTTGATATAAGCGCCGCGCCGGACCTTTATGCCTTGGCAGAAGATATTCGGTCCGCCGCCCGTGGGGCTTGTCCCGAACTGCAGCGCATTGACGTTGAGTTTTCTGACGCCGTAGATGGCTTATCCGCTGCTCCATCGAAGGAATAGATATGAAGAATTACACCACTTTGGGCATCATTTCCGGCCTTATTCTTGCCTTCTTCTTGCACCTAGGCTGGGGTCCTACTTTGCTCGCCGTACTCCTTGCCGCAATCGGCGGCATTGTGGGAGCACACTTTGATGGCCGTATCGATCTCACTTCTGTGTGGAATGGCCTCATTGGTAAGGAGAAAGGCCAAGGTTAATGACAGATAGTTCCACTCAGGGCCACACGCGTATCTCGCTGCGGACCATGGAACGCATCGTTACCGCCGCGATTGCTAGCGTGCCCGGCACCAAGGCTATAGAGGCCAAGCTAGCGGGCATCGGCGGCCGCGGTTTTCCACGGGTCTCGGTCCAAATGGACTCGGAGCGCGAGGTAGCGGCCGTCAACGCCACCATTGGCGTAGTGTGGCCTTCGCC
Organism: Corynebacterium sp. ACRPF; assembly: GCF_022347395.1. NCBI lineage: Bacteria > Bacillati > Actinomycetota > Actinomycetes > Mycobacteriales > Corynebacteriaceae > Corynebacterium > Corynebacterium sp. ACRPF. Next base: position 11,932 of record NZ_JAKRNB010000025.1, on the reverse strand, counting down.
GGTCACCACGGTGGCGGAACATACTCGTGCCGCCATCTCGGAGGCCATCGCGGCGCACACCGGTTATTCCACAACTCGCGTCAATGTCACCGTCGGCGGTTCCGTTCCGGGCAATCGAGTGACTGCCGCAGAGGTGGAGCAGCGCCAGGTCGCTGCTGCCGTCGCGCCGCATGTCACGCCTTCGCCGGTATGGCAGCCGGTCACTGCGGAGTCGGTGGATGTACGCAGCATTGCCACACCGCAGGAGGCACCGGTGCGCACCATCGCTGCGCCGGCCACCGGCGTCGCAGTGCAGTCCGTGGACACCCCGCGCGAGGCCGAGGTACGCAACATTTCCGCTGACCTCCCCGACCACCAGCTGCGTGAGATTTCGTCCCCGAGCGACCACACGGTGCGGCCAATCAGGGAACCCAAGCCGGTCCGTGTGCACAGCGTGGCTACGCCTCGCCCAGCCAGGTTGATCCCTAGTGGGCAGGTTCGTCCACTGGCACGGAAGGTTCAGGTAGCAACTCCTCGTCCGCAGCCGCTGCGCGAGATTGAAATTCGCCACGAATGGACTCCGCGCCGCGTCGAGGCCCCCAAGTCTGCTCCTGCGCGCACGGTAAAGGCCCCGCGGCCACAACCGCTCAAGCGCATTGAGGTCACGCCGGCAAATCCTCGGCCGTTGCACGTCGATGCGCCACGACCCGAGCCCCTGCGCGCCATTTCCATTAACCCGTACCGCCCACAAGGAGGCAATAATGGCTGATCAGCACATGCCTGAACACTTTGGGCAGCAGCCGAAGGCGTCTCCAGCGGCGCGTACTTGGGCCGTGATTCTAGGGCTCTTGCTGCTCGCCGCGGGCGTCGTCGGCGTGCGCGAGACGTGGCTGGTGGGATCCGGTTCCGACGCGCAGTCGTGGGTACAGCCGGTACTTAATCTCATTGCTACTGAAGAGCTGCAGACCTGGATGATCTGGGCCGGCGTTGCCTCCATTGTCGTAGGCCTGATTTTCCTCTTCGCGGCAGTGAAGACGCGCCGCACCACGCACATGCAACTTGCCTCCGATACCGCGTCCATGTGGATGCGGCCGGTGGATATCGCTCGCCTCTCTTCGGCCACTGCTCGCCGTGTTCCGGGCGTGGCCTCGGCGCAGACCTCCGCGGATAGCAAGACTGCCAAGGTCACCGTCAACGGCGATACGGACGATGCGGAGCTGCAGGGCCGGGTGGAGACGGCGGTAACGCGCTGCCTGGCTCACCTCAAGAATCCACCGCAGGTCACCGTGGCTGTAGAGAAGATTCCGGAGTTGGATAACAATGTCTAGAAAACTTGCTACCTTTGACCGCATTCTGCTAGGCCTGCTGGGAATCATCCTCATCGCTTTGGGTGTGTGGCCCATCTTGATCCACTTCAACGTGGAATTTGCCAAGTACTTAGCCCTGTGGGTGGACCACGATACGTGGAAGAGCTTGGCGGACAATGACTGGTGGGTGTGGGCGCTGGCCGGTGGCTCCGCACTGCTACTTATTCTGGGGCTGTGGATTATAGTGGCTAACCTGCGCCACCGTCGCTTTAATAACGTGGAGTCCGCTTCTTCCAATGACAAGGGCTCTATCACGACGTCTATGAACGCTATCGCCGGCGCCGTGGCCCAAGATTTGGATGGAGTCAAAGGCGTGGACCATGTAGAGCGCCTCGTGGCCTATGACCGCGCGCGGCCCACGCTGCAGTACACGGTGACGGCAAATCCGGACACCCCGGTGGAGCGCCTTACCGGTGCGGTTGAAACCAATGAGCGCGATTTCCGCGCAGCGTTTCCCGACGCCGATTTGGACACCATCTACAAGCTGCAGTTCAGCAAGGTAGGTCCGATGAAGGACCTATCCGAATAGCGGGTTCGGAGTCTCCGCCACCAAGATCTCCTGGACGGCCCCAAGGCGGGCCGACTCGCCGCCCCCGAGAATCATTTCCAATTCCTCGCCGGGGCGGCATTTTTCGATGCGCTGCCAAGAGTAGTCCTGGCGAGTTACGCGGCGGTTTTGCTTAGCAAATAGGTGCAGGCCGTGGTCGAGAACCCCGATAGTCTCGCAGAAACGCAGAACAAAGACATAATCACCGAGCTCTTGCCTCTTGAGGCCTTCAAGATTTGGGCGCTCGGTGTTAAGCCGCATGAGGATGGAGACTACTCCGAAGCGGTGTTCAAACCCCTCCGTATCACGAATGGTGAAGGGACGGCCGGGGCCTGTAGGGCGAATAGAATTGTAAGCCCACACCACGGGCTGGGTATCGGACCGCCGCACAATGATGTGGGTGGGAGTGGCGGTAATGCGGTAAGCAGGGGCGTCGGCAAGCACGAGCCACTCCCCGGCCGCAACGCGGCCGCCTTCTAAAGGTAGCAGGGGCGGGTGGACGCCCGCTTGGCGCTCCAATTCTGCTACCAGCTCCGCATCGCTCGCACCCCAACCGATTCCTCGATTAGCCAGCATGGCAAAGAAGGTGGGAAGGCTCAGATCGGGTTGGCCCTCCCAGGCGCGGCGGAGGGACTCGAGGGTGGGGTCGATGCGGGTGGGATCATCCATATCCCTACAGACTATACCGGCCCAAGCATACCGGGCCCATCGCAGCCCAGAAGAATCGTACGGACGGCAGCAACACCATATGGGGCGAGCGTGAAATATAGATCAAAAAATCCGCGCCACCCGAAGGTGGAGCGGACTCTTTAAAGCTCTACTGAGCGGTTACGGGGTATCGATTACTCGATAACCTTGGTAACGCGGCCAGCGCCGACGGTGCGGGAGCCCTCGCGGATAGCGAAGCGCAGGCCCTCGTCCATAGCGACCGGCTGGATGAGCTCAACGGACATCTCAACGTTGTCGCCAGGCATAACCATCTCGGTGCCCTCTGGCAGGTTAACAACACCGGTAACGTCAGTGGTACGGAAGTAGAACTGCGGACGGTAGTTGTTCATGAACGGGGTGTGGCGGCCGCCCTCGTCCTTCTTCAGGACGTAGACGGAACCCTCGAACTTGGTGTGCGGGGTGTAAGCGCCCGGCTTGATAACAACCTGACCACGCTCAACGTCCTCACGCTTGGTACCACGCAGAAGCAGACCACAGTTGTCGCCAGCCTCGGTGTAGTCCATCATCTTGCGGAACATCTCGATACCGGTAACGGTGGTGTTCTGGGACTTCTCCTGGATACCGATGATCTCAACGTCCTCGTTGACGTTCAGACGGCCACGCTCAACACGGCCGGTAACAACGGTACCGCGGCCGGTAATGGTGAAGATGTCCTCGATAGGCATCAGGAACGGCTGGTCGGTAGCGCGCTGCGGATCTGGGATGGAGTTGTCGCAAGCTTCCATCAGGTCAACAACGGACTGTACCCACTTCTCATCGCCCTCAAGAGCCTTCAAAGCGGAAATGTGGGTGATAGGAGCTTCCTCATCGTAGTCCTGCTCTGCGAGCAGCTCACGGATCTCCATCTCAACGAGCTCGATGATTTCCTCATCATCAACCATGTCGCACTTGTTCAGCGCAACGAGGATGTAAGGAACGCCAACCTGGCGAGCAAGCAGAACGTGCTCGCGGGTCTGCGGCATCGGGCCATCGGTTGCAGCAACAACCAGGATAGCACCGTCCATCTGAGCAGCGCCGGTAATCATGTTCTTGATGTAGTCGGCGTGGCCCGGAGCGTCAACGTGTGCGTAGTGGCGCTTCGGGGTGGAGTACTCAACGTGGGAGATGTTGATGGTAATACCGCGCTCCTTCTCCTCAGGAGCCTTGTCGATCATGTCGAACGCGAATGCCTCGTTCTCCTCAGGGTACTGGTCAGCCAGCACCTTGGTGATCGCTGCGGTGGTGGTGGTCTTGCCGTGGTCGACGTGTCCGATGGTGCCGATGTTCACATGCGGCTTCGTACGCTCGAACTTCTCCTTTGCCACTGTATGTCCTCCTGGACTATATGGTGGCTACGACCTTCGCAGCCACGTGGTTGACAGTTGTCATTGGCACCCGACCCACAGTCAGTGGGGCAAAGCGCTAATGACGCTTTCTTTACGTGCCAGTTACACGATCCTAGATTTATGTCGCGGTTTTTTCAAACCGCCGTTATAGGAGGTAACCCCGCGAAAAATCGCGGCCATTTCCCTCGACAAGAATCTTTTTAAAAGGATCCTGGGAGGGTAACGGCCGGCTCAATTCACAACTTAGGAGCCTAAGCTGCAAACTCAGCCCACCGCTACCCTGGCCCAGTTGTCCCGCCCCGCGGCGGGTCTGGCATCTACTGGCGAAGAGTACCAGCCCGACTAAACCGCGGAAGAGACGGGGCTAGCGCTTAGTTAGCGCCGCCGGTGCGCTCCTCGATGATCTCCTGTGCCACGGAGGAAGGAACCTCTGCGTAGGAATCAAAGACCATGGTGAAGTTTGCGCGGCCAGCGGTGGAAGAACGCAGGTCACCGATATAACCGAACATCTCGGACAGCGGCACCTTAGCCTTAACAACTTTCGCACCGGAGCGGTCTTCCATGGCGAAGACCTGGCCACGACGGGAGGAGATGTCACCGTTAACGGTACCCATGTACTCCTCAGGGGTAACGACCTCAACGGCCATCATCGGCTCCAGCAGAACCGGCTTAGCCTTGGCCATAGCTTCCTTGAATACCTGGGAGCCGGCCAGCTTGAAGGCCATCTCGGAGGAGTCGACGTCGTGGTACTGGCCGTCTTCCAGGGTGGCCTTGATGTTGACCATCGGGAAGCCTGCCAGGAAGCCGTACTGCATAGCGTCCTGGATACCAGCGTCGACGGAAGGAATGTATTCCTTCGGAACGCGGCCGCCGGTAACGGCATTCTCGAATGCGTAGGTTGCGGACTCGCCCTCTTCCAGGGTCTCTGGGTCCGGGTTGTACGGCTCGATGGTGCAGATAACCTTTGCGAACTGGCCGGAACCACCGGTCTGCTTCTTGTGGGTGTATTCCATGGACTCAACCTTCTTGCGGATGGTCTCACGGTATGCAACCTGCGGGTTACCGATGTTTGCCTCGACCTTGAACTCACGCTTCATGCGGTCAACCAGAACATCGAGGTGGAGCTCGCCCATGCCGCCGATAACGGTCTGGCCGGTCTCTTCATCCAGTTCAACGGTGAAGGTTGGGTCCTCAGCAGCAAGCTTCTGAATGGCGTTACCCAGCTTCTCCTGGTCAGCCTTGGTCTTTGGCTCGATGGAAACCTTGATAACCGGATCCGGGAAGTCCATGGACTCGAGAATGATCTGGTCATCCTTGTCACACAGGGTGTCACCGGTGGTGGTCTCCTTCAGGCCAACAACTGCGTAGATGTTGCCGGCGTCTGCCTGCTCAACAGGGTTCTCCTTGTTGGCGTGCATCTGGAAGAGCTTACCGATACGCTCCTTCTTGCCCTTGGTGGAGTTCATAACCTCGGTACCCGGGGTGACCTGGCCGGAGTACACGCGGATGAAGTTCAGCTGGCCGAAGAACGGGTGAGCTGCAATCTTGAAGGACAGTGCGGAGAAGGAAGACTCCACGGAAGGCTTACGGGTGAGCTGGTTGTCCTCGTTGCCGACCTCGTGGCCGATAACCTCGCCAACGTCCAGCGGGTTAGGCAGGAAGTCAACAACAGCGTCCAGCAGCGGCTGCACGCCCTTGTTGCGGTAAGCGGTACCGCAGTAAACCGGGTAAATCTCGGAGTTGATGGTCAGCTTACGGATGCCAGCCTTGAGCTCGTCAATGGTCAGCTCCTCACCGCCGAAGTACTTCTCCATGAGCTCTTCATCGGACTCAGCAACGGTCTCGACCAGCTTCTCGCGGTACTCTGCAGCCTTGTCCTTGAGGTCCTCAGGGATATCTTCTACAACAGGCTCTGCACCGGTCTCGACCTTGCCGCGCCAGGTCAGTGCCTGCATGTTCAGCAGATCAACGATGCCGTCGAAGTCATCTTCAGCACCAATAGGCAGCTGCATTACCAACGGCTTAGCGCCCAGGCGGTCCTCAATGGTGGAGACGGTGTAGTAGAAGTCTGCGCCCAGCTTGTCCATCTTGTTGACGAAGCAGATACGCGGAACGTCGTACTTAGCAGCCTGACGCCACACCTGCTCGGACTGCGGCTCCACACCTTCCTTACCGTCGAAGACTGCGACGGCGCCATCAAGGACACGCAGGGAACGCTCAACCTCAACGGTGAAGTCAACGTGACCCGGGGTGTCAATGATGTTGATCTGGTTGTTGTTCCAGAAGCAGGTCACGGCAGCGGAGGTAATGGTGATGCCGCGTTCCTTCTCCTGTGCCATCCAGTCAGTGGTGGAAGCACCGTCGTGGGTCTCGCCCACCTTACGGTTGATACCGGTGTAGAAGAGAATACGCTCGGTGGTGGTCGTCTTACCAGCATCGATGTGGGCCATGATGCCGATGTTGCGGACCTTGTTCAGGTCCTTAAGCACTTCTTGTGCCACGTTTATACCCCAACTTAATAGTCGTCGACGCCGTGACCAGGTTTCTGGCTATGACGCCTGCATGGATAAGGTCATGTATATTTTTGCCACTATTTGGCCGTCCTCGGAGCAGCCTGCCCCTAGACTTCCATCGCTTCAGTGTACTGGACACTCCACGATGCCGCTGGACTGGGCAGGGATACCGCCCAGAGATCACACCCATTAGGGCAAAAAATGGCCCAAGCAAGAGATATGGAGTTTTGTGTTGCCGCGGCGGGAAAACTGCCGACAGCCAGCGCGAAACTTGTTTCTCGTTGCTTGGGCCATTGATGTGGGTGCTGAAATTACCAGCGGTAGTGGGCGAAGGCGCGGTTAGCCTCTGCCATCTTGTGAGTATCCTCACGACGCTTAACGGAAGCGCCGAGGCCGTTGGAGGCATCCAGGATCTCGTTTGCGAGACGCTCAATCATGGAGTTCTCGCGACGCTGGCGGGTGAAGGTCACCATCCAGCGCAGTGCCAGGGTGGTAGCACGGTCAGGGCGAACCTCAACCGGCACCTGATAGGTAGCGCCACCGACGCGGCGGGAGCGAACCTCGAGGTCTGGGCGGATGTTGCCCAGTGCCTTCTCCAGGGTGCCAACCGGATCGGTACCGGTCTTCTCGCGGCAAGCCTCGAGAGCGCCGTAGACGATGCGCTCTGCGGTGGACTTCTTGCCGTCCTGGAGGATCTTGTTGACGAGCATGGTTACCTGCTCGGAGTTGTATACCGGGTCCTTGACTACAGGACGCTTCGGAGCAGCATTCTTACGCATTGTTTATTACTGTCCCTTCTTTGCGCCGTAACGGGAACGTGCCTGCTTACGGTCCTTGACACCCTGGGTATCCAGAGCGCCGCGGACGATCTTGTAACGAACACCAGGAAGGTCCTTCACACGGCCGCCGCGAACGAGGACCATGGAGTGCTCCTGCAGGTTGTGGCCCTCACCCGGAATGTAGGCGGAAACCTCAATACCGGTGGTCAGGCGAACACGAGCAACCTTACGCAGTGCTGAGTTCGGCTTCTTAGGAGTGGTGGTGTACACGCGGGTGCATACACCGCGACGCTGCGGGGAACCCTTCAGCGCAGCAGTAGACACCTCAGAACGCTTGCTGTGGCGGCCCTTGCGGACCAGCTGCTGAATAGTTGGCATTTAACAGTCTTTCTGTCGAATCGCACCGAAACCAAAAGAAAGGAACCAAACATGCAAAAATGGGCGCTCTTTCCCGGGGCGCTGCCGCATGTCCAGAACTCTTTCCAAGGTCGATGCCTTGTTAAGGATCAGACTCTTCACCGCGCGCCAAGATGGCACGCATAGTGAACTGTTGTTTAGAGTAGCAAACCGATCGCGCTTGATACAAAACGCGATGGGCGCCTTCCTCCTGCTAGGACCACTCCCATACTAAGTCCGCCTCAGCAACCTTGGTGGCAAAGTAGTCCTTTTCCTGTGTTTCCCAGGTTTCAAACCACTGCTCGTAGTCAGGCTCGCGGGCGATGGCGCGTTCGCGACGTAGGTCGCGGGGGCCATCGATAAGCACGCTAATTACCGCTCCCCGCTCCTTCGCTGCTGCAATATTGGCCGGGGTTACCGAGCCCACGCCTTCCACAATGAGGTCATCGCGCACGTCCAGACTTGCCCAGTCTCCAGGGGCGTCTGCCTCCCAATCCCAGCGCCAATAGCCGGGGTTCATGGTGCGCAACACCTGCTCTGCCACCATGTCAGAGCCCTTGTCTAAACCGTGCCAGCCGGGATAGAACTCATCGAGGTGTACCACGCGCCAGTTGGTGCGCTCAGCCAGCGCGGCGGCAGTCCAGGTTTTTCCGGCGCCCGAAGGGCCGTCGATAAGCACGGTCACTGGCTTGAAGGCACGCTTTCTGGCTGCCGCCAGCTTGACGACGTCCTCTAAAAGGCGCTCTAATTGGCTATCAAAGTCCATGGTCGCTTAATCACTGCTTTCGCGGTTTATAGGCCGAAGAATCTCCAGGCCCCAGTGAGTACCGAAACTACCACCGGTACAAAAGCGAGGACAGTACCTAGGGCCATAATCCACCCATCGCGGGCCCGCAGGCGGGACTCGCGCGCCCATGTCCGTGCCCCTCCTCCAGGTGGAGTACGACCAAATCCGCGCGCCTCCATAGCCGTGGCCAACTTGCCACCGCGGCGCAGCGCGATGACCAGTAGCCCGAAGGACATAGTAAGCAGATGCTTCAGCTTGCCGACGTCCGTCAGTCCCCTCGCCCTGCGCGCCATACCCAACGACTGCCAGTCAGATTGAAAGAGCGTCATCATACGCACGCCGGCGACCGCACCGATGACAAAACGCGACGGGAGCTTCAAAATCTGCGATAGCGCATCCCCCAACTCCGTCGGGTCGATATCGCGGGCTAAGACCACCATGGGCAGCGCCACAGCAAAAACACGCAGCGTAATGGCGATCGCTAGGGTAAGCGAGTTCTCGGTGACCTGCACCAGCCACCAACTGAAATACTCTTTACCACCTGGCTCGCCGTACAACAGCATGGAAATACCGGAAATCGGCGCAATGAGAAAGAGGAACCAACCGCCCTTTAGTAGCTGCCCCCATGACACCCCGCACAGCGGCGCGAGGATCAGGGTAAGCGCCAGCGATACCGCGGCCGAAACCCAGTCAATGGAGGCCAATAGTGGGGTAACCCAGATAAACATCAAAAAGATGCGGGTAAGCGGGTTAGCCCCGCGCAAAAGATTAGGCACCGCGCACCTCCACTCGGTGATCCCCCAAGGCCTGGATATATAGCGGGTCATGGGTAATCGAGGCAATGGTAGTGCCATCGTCCGCCAATTGCCGCAGCAAGCACACCAGCTCCACGAAGGTCTGAGGGTCTTGTCCAAAGGTGGGCTCGTCCAAGAGCAGCACCGACGGCGCGGTCACCAAGGCAGTGGCCACCGACAGGCGCCGTTTCTCGCCGCCCGAGAGCGTGAACGGATTGGCCTCCAAGAGATGCTCCAGCCGCAGTGATTCCACAAGCTGCGCAATCCTCTCCTCCGGCGGGTCCACGCGCATCACCTTGGGCGCAACCCGCAGTTCCTCGGCCACCGTCCGGGCGACAAATTGGTGCTCCGGATTTTGGAAGACAAAGCCAATGCGGTCCGCCAGCTCGCGTGATTTCCAGCGCAGTGGCGACCCCTTGACCCCACGGCGCACGAAATCGGCCACCCCAATCTCCCCGGATTCAGCCGGCAGCAACCCGGCCATGGTCATCAACCAGGTGGACTTACCCGCGCCATTCGGTCCGGTAATAACCGTGGAGGCTCCCGCCGGCAGCGCAATCGTGCGCGGCGGGCCATAGCGGGTGACGAGGTCGGTGCTCCACAGCGCGGCGTCGCGCCCTGCCAATCCGGCCTCCCCCATACGGCGTGCCTGTGGCAATCCTTTAACCTGGCGGCGCTGGGCCACCTCCGTGAAAGGACCATCGGAGACTATGCGCCCATGGTCCAACTCCACCGCGCGCTCGAGCACGCCTTTCCACGCCGCGTGCTGGTGTTCTACCACCACGAGCGTCGCTCCGGTTTCCTCCACCAACGCGGACACGGCGCGCACGACATCTCGCGCACCCTCGGGGTCTAAGTTGGCCGTGGGCTCATCCAGCAGCACCACCCCTGCACCCATCGCAATGACGCCGGCCAACGCCAAACGCTGTTTTTGGCCACCAGAAAGCCTCTCGGTGGGGAAATCCAGCGGTACAAAAGGACCCACCAACTCCTTGGCAGCTGCTACCCGACGCCATATTTCCTCACGTGGATAAGCCAGGTTCTCACAGCCAAAGGCGATATCATCCCCCACACGCGCGGAGATCACCTGCGAGTCTGGGTCCTGGAGCACCAGCCCCACCGGGATGGAGTGCCCCGGTTCCTCCACCATGCCGGTGGAGTCTTCAAGAAGAATCTCGCCCGTGCGAGTTCCCTCCTCGTCGGAGCCGAGCACTCCAGCCATCGCAGCCAACAAAGTAGACTTACCCGATCCCGAGTCACCGCACAGCAGCACCCGCTCGCCTGGCTCAATGACCAAGTCAATATCGGCCAAGGCCGGCTGCTTTCGTCCCGCATGGGTCCACCCAAAGCCACGGGCGGTCATCTTGGTGGCGTTTCCCGCCAGCGTTGAAAAATCAGACACCGAAACAACTCGCCCTAAGCGCGTTGCTCTCGGCCCGCGGCGAAGCGATCCAAGGCACCGGTCTTCGCCAACGCCTTGACCACAAAGTAGCCCAACGCACCGGCCAAAATAGCACCGGAAACGCTCAGCGTAGCCAGGTAAATAATCTTGAACTCAAAGCTACGAGCCAGATTGCCGGAGAGAAATAGCTCCAGAACAAACGCACCCCAACCGGCAGCCATGCCGGCCAAGATAGACACTCCCAGACCAAACTTACGGTAAAGGAAAATGGCTAGGATGATCTCCACACCAATGCCCTGCGCGAGGCCGGAGTACAAGGTGCTAATGCCCCACTGGGAGCCCAACACCGCAGAAACGGTTGCGGCAAGAACCTCCACATAGACAGCCGCACCTGGCTTGCGAATAATCAGGCCACCAAGCACGCCACCGATAAGCCAAATACCCGTAGCAATACCGCCTAGGCCCGGCGTCACGGCATCCATGGCCTCAAACCAGGCATAGCCCACCGCATTCCACCCCAGGAACACAAAGCCACAAGCCACACCCAAAACAGATGCCACCACAATATCGACCACGCGCCAATTCAAGCTGCGCTTCGGGGCAGCGGACACACGTGTATTAGTTGTCATAATTTCCTCCCTCTCGCCGGCATTATCCGGATCAGGTTCAACGGTTCGCCACAACTTCTGTGACATCTCAGCCTCTGCACCGCTCGACAACACCATTGTCAGAGCAGGCAAAAGCACCCGTGAATCGTGCAATTATCAAACCTCAGTCACGAGCCACACAGACGTATGTGCATTCCTGACCAAAAGCTGTACTCATCCTAGCAAGTTCCAACAGCCCTACCCCTGCCTACCACCCGGCACGCAGCATAAGGTTCAGCCACATCATCGAGACATATCTACCTACCCAGCACCTAACGAGCACTTCCCCACAGCGCGGCCCAGATGCTCACCACCCACCACCCAAGCCACGCACTAGCCCAGCCAAAACAAGGAAACCCTGCGAAGCGCCAACAAACGCCACGCAGGGTCACGATCTGAGGTCAATTGCCCAGCCAAAATCACCAGCACAATCAGTTATCAGACGTAAGAATACGATAGGCCGTTAGCACCAGCAATCCCTACGGACCGTACTGGGCTAACGGCCAATACCGTTCCCTAATCGGTGGGAAGATTACGCCCTTCCCGTGGCGCGGAAGTGTGGGGCCAAGGCCCCACACGGAACCGATTACTTAGAGGAGCCGGAAGAGCTGGAGGAACCAGCGCCCGGAGCACAGGAGTTGATAAGCAATCCCAGTGCCAGTGCGCC
>NZ_JAKRNB010000024.1:0-35540 GCF_022347395.1 Corynebacterium sp. ACRPF | reverse complement strand
CTCGGGATGATAAGCCCCGCCGACTTCGAGAACCGCATCGGTCTAACCACCAGCAGAAAAGAAATAGCCGCCTAACCACTAGGTAGCTCCACTACGTGTCCACAATTTGCGGGCAACCCCACGAACAACAACGCATCGCCTGCGACTGGTGGCTATACCTCCACACGCAACTGCCTGACGACCCTGTAGAGATCGCCAGGCAGCAAAACTGGGGCCAGGACGCACTCGCCAAAGCACAAACCCTAGCCAACCAAGAAAAACAAGCCACCAGCGGCCACGAAGACGGCCGACCAGCAACCTACGACAGTGCCATCGACACTGCCTACAACCACTCTATGGGAATACGCAAAGGCCACATACGCTAAACCCCACCAACACAAAATGTCGTTTAGCCCGACACGCCGCAAAACAACACATTCTGTCGTTTAGGCCGACTATGCGGGCGGTGATATGCGAAAGCGCCGCCAGCTTCGAGAGCCAGCGGCGCCGATAGTGCGCCCGGTGAGACTTGAACTCACACGTCATAAGACACTAGAACCTAAATCTAGCGCGTCTGCCAATTCCGCCACGGGCGCGGGGGACTTGCCATAGTGTACACGGCACGCCGTCAATCCAGAAACCAGGGGTGTTCTGTTTTCCGGCCGCTGGTGGGTAGGGTGGAACGCGTGAGCACTCAAGAGGAAAAGAAGAACAAGCGCATGCAGGTGCGGTGGTGGCACATCCTCCTCATCGCGTTTTTCGTCGTGCTCTTCCTATTCCTGGCCTATTGGCAATGGACACGCTTCCGCTCCGGCTCGGGCACCTTCCAAAACTTGGGCTATGCCTTCCAGTGGCCACTGTTCGCCGTGTTCGTGGTCTATGCCTATCGCACCACGCTGCGCTATGAAAACGAGCGCCTCGCGGCCGAGGAAGAAGCCCGCGACATGGATAGCACCGTCACTGAGGCCCCGGCTGAGTCTCCCGCACAGCCGCAGGCAGATACCAAAATCGATGAGGATTTCCTGCCCCAGCGGCCGCAGATAGATGTGGAAACGTTCAACGCCATGAATACCCCGCGCCGCCGGCGCGGCGAGAATGAAGAAAGCTGATTATGACCAATAAAGTTCACCCCGCCCGCCAGGCCCGCATCCGCGGACCTTTGAAGTTTTTCTCCATCGCGGCCACCGTGACCGGTGTCTTCCTGATTATCCTGGTCATCCGCATGGTCTGCCAGTACCTCATCGGCATGGAGATCCCAGAGTGGGCCACCTATATCGCGATCGTGCACGGCATCGCGTACATGACCTACCTGCTGTCCATCCTCATCCTCGGCCCGCGCGCGCTGTGGCCGGTGGGCAAGCTCTTTACCACCGCCCTTGCCGGCGTGGTGCCCTTCCTGTCCTTCTGGATGGAGCACAAGCGCCGCAAGGAGATTAAGGAGGAGTTCCAGCTTTAGGAACTACGAACCAGCTCCGCGATGGCGGGGACTAGTTGACTTAGAGCGCGGCCGCGATGCGAGACCGCGTTCTTTTCTTCTGAGACCATCTCCGCGGCCGACCGGGACTCGCCTTCTGGCTGAAAGAGCGGGTCATAGCCAAAGCCGTTGTCCCCGCGCGGCTCGCGCAGGAAGCGGCCTTCCCAGCGGCCCTCGGCCACGTGCTCGGTGCCATCGGGAGTCACGAGCGCGCAGACGGAGACAAAGGCGGCGGCGCGGCGCTCATCGGGGACATCGGCCATCTGTGCCAAGACCAGGTCATTATTGGCCTGGTCATTGCCGTGCTGGCCGGACCAGCGGGCGGAAAGCACGCCGGGCATGCCGTTGAGCTCTTCGATGGCCAGGCCGGAATCATCCGCGATGGTGGCAAAGCCGGTCGCGGCCGCGCCGGCGCGGGCCTTGATGAGCGCGTTATCGGCAAAGGTGCGGCCGTCTTCCACCGGCTCTGGGTAGGGCTCCACGGCGGATAGCGGGCGCAGCTCGACGCCCTCGATGCCGGCGTCGGCCAGGATGCGCTCCAGCTCCGCGAGCTTCTTCGGGTTATTGGACGCGACGAGAATTACCACCCCAGCGCCGCCTTCTGTGCGGCAATGAGCTCGCGGCAGCCCTTCTGGGCTACGTCTAGCATCTCGTTGAGCTCCTCGCGGCCAAAGAGGCCATGCTCGCCGGTGCCCTGGATTTCCACGAAGTCACCGGATTCCTGCATCACCACGTTGAGGTCGACCTCGGCGCGGGAGTCTTCCTCATAGGGCAGGTCGAGGCAGATTTCGCCATCAATGATGCCGACCGAGACCGCGGCGATGGGATCGAGCAGCGGCTCGCCGGGGACGACGCCCTCGGCCTTGAGGTGTGCGATGGCGTCGGCAAGCGCAACATAGGCGCCGGTGATAGACGCAGTGCGGGTGCCGCCATCAGCCTGGAGGACGTCGCAGTCGAGCTGGATGGTGTTCTCGCCCAGCTCCTCCAAGTCCACCGCGGCGCGCAGGGAGCGGCCGACGAGGCGGGAAATCTCATGGGTGCGGCCCTTGACCTTGCCCTTCATGGATTCGCGCGGCATGCGGTCATGGGTGGCAGAAGGCAACATGGCGTACTCGGCGGTAAGCCAGCCTTCGCCCGAATCACGCTTGAAGCGCGGCACGCCATATTCCACAGATGCGGTGCACATGACGCGGGTATTGCCAAACTCCACCAGCACCGAGCCGGCCGGGTTGGTGGTGAAATTGCGGGTAATGCGGACGCTGCGCATCTGGTCGAGCGCGCGCCCATCGGCACGAGTAAATTCAGTCATGCCGTCCAGCGTATCTTAGAACTCCATCCCCGCGGCGCCGAGGACAATCTCGCCGTCGAATTCGGAGCGGGCGGCCTCCAAAGTAGCTTGCGCATCGCCCCACGGCTGAATGTGGATGAGCACCAGCTTGCTCACACCCGCCTCGCGTGCCGCCCTACCGGCTTCCGCGCCCGACATGTGCATGTCCGGCGCCTTGCCCTCCGAGGTCTCGCCCCAGGCCGCCTCGCAGAGGAAGATATCGGCGCCACGGGCGGCTTCGACAAGCGCGGGCGTATACGAAGAGTCACCGGAATAGGTAATAGTCTGGCCCGTCTTCGTGTGCTCCACGCGCAAGGCATAGGCCTCTACCGGGTGGTTTACCGGGAAGGGGGTGATATAGACGTCATCCACGAGCTGGCGCTCGCCCGGCTCCCAGGCGCTGAAGGCGAAGGTATCGGACATGTCATCGATGCCATCAACCTCATCGGAAGACAGGCGGCCCAAGTGCGTGGGCGTAGCCTTCGGCCCGAAGCACATATTGCGCGAAGCCGCCGGTGCCGTGGGATGGAAGCGGCGCCACACCATCAAGGAAGGAAAATCCAGGCAGTGATCGGCGTGGAGGTGGCTAAAGGCCACGTGCGCATCACAAGGATCCTGCTGCTGTTCCAGCTGCGCCAAGGTGCCAGGGCCCATGTCGAGGACGATGGACGGCGCATTATCGAAGGACAGCAAATAGCCGGAGGCGGGATTTTGGGCGGTGGGGACGCTACCGGAGCAGCCTAGGATGGTCAGCTTCATGGGCTCAATAGTTCCATGAAATCACCCCGCATGCGTACTCAACGTGCAAACGGGGGAGAAATTGCACTTCCTTATGCAATCTGGGGGCCGAGAAAGCGCGTGGCAAGGCGGGCAAAGGCCTCTGGGTCGCCGGTGGATTCAAAAGTGTGGACCGGCTGATTCTCTGCGGGGGCCAACATATCCGTTTCCGTGAGGATCCGCATCACGTCCTTAGTGGTCTCCTCCGAGGAGGTCACCAACGAAACACTATCGCCCATCGCCAGCTGGATAATGCCAGTCAACAGCGGATAGTGCGTACAGCCCAACACCAGCGTGTCTACCCCTTGTGCCTGCAGCGGGGCTAGGTAGCCCTCGGCGACGCCGAGGATCTGGCGGCCGGCGGTAATGCCGCGCTCGACGAAGGGAACAAAGTCCGGGCAGGCGGTGGCAAAGGCCTGCACCTTGGGGTTGAGTGCGAATAAGTCTTGGTAGGCACCAGACTTGATGGTGCCCTCAGTGCCGATGACGCCGATTTTTCCGTTGCGCGTGGTGGACATGGCTCGGCGCACCGCGGGCCGGATGACCTCCACGATGGGGATATCATAGCGCTCACGCGCATCGTGCAAGAAGGCGGCGGTGGCGGTATTGCAGGCAATGACCAGCATTTTGCAGCCGCGCTCCACCAGCCGATCGGCCACGTCTTGGGAAAAGGCGCGGACTTCCGAGATGGGCCGCGGGCCATAAGGGCTGTGGGCGGTATCGCCGGTATAGATGACGGATTCGTGCGGCAGCTGTTCCATCACCGCGCGGGCCACGGTGAGCCCGCCCACGCCGGAATCAAAGATGCCGATGGGAGAGGTCGCAGTTGGCATTAGCGCTTCACTGCCTTAACCGGGTCGTCCGAGGTAATGGTCATACCGGCGAGGATTCCGCCGATGGCGCCGAAGAGGTGGCCCTGCCAGCTCACGCCCTCGTAGACGGGCAACACGCCCCATACCAAGCCGGAGTAGGCGAAGCCGAGCACGATGCCCAAGATGGTCTGGATGAGCGAACGGTTAAAAATTCCGCGCACAATCAGATATGCCAGCCAGCCATAGACCAAGCTGGAAGCACCGATATGCGAGGTACCGGGGCCGCCGATAAACCAGGTTCCAAGGCCCGCAACCAGCGTGGTGATTAGCGTGACCTCCCACCAGGCCTTGCGGCCGGAAAGACCGATGAGGAAGCAAAAGATGGCGCCAGGTACCGAGTTGGACATCAAATGCTCAAAGTTCGCGTGGAGCAGCGGGGCGGTGACAATGCCCCAGATGCCATTGAAATCCAGCGGGCGAATGCCGTAGTTAGAAAGCTGGCCACCAAAGAGGAAGGCGTTGATGATGTGGACCGCCCACTCCACCACCAGGAAACCAAAGGCTATAGAAAAGCCGGTGGTGATACGGCCACTGCGGGTGTAGTTCTTGGAATCGCCGCGGTTGACCTGGCCCGTGGGCGCCGGCCGGTAGTTAGATGTTCCACCTGAAGTCATAATGCGCCTTATCTTAGTCCAGCAGATAGCGGTACGCGCTCAAGCCTAGGCCGGGGTTGGCGGCGGTGACCGCGTTGACGATGGCTTCTTCCACGGCGTCGGCGGCCGCGGCGCACAGCTGGGTGACCACCTGCGTGCTCAGTTCGGCTGGGCGCTTGGCGGTGGACAGGGCAAAGATCGTGTCCCCATCCAGCGGCGAATGCGCAGGACGCACCGCACGGGCGATGCCGTCGTGGGCAGTCATGGCCAGGCGCTGGGCTTGGGCGGTGGTAACGGGGGCGTCGGTAAGCACGGCGCCGATGGTGGTATTGAGCTTGGACTCCGCTGGGTGCGGCAAGGCGCGGTAGGCGGCAGCATTGACCGGGGTGCGCCCCGGCGCGCCGTACAGCCGGCCGGACTGCGGCTCGATGACCTCGCCCACGGGATTGGCAACCATCGCGGCGCTGACCTCGTAGTCACCCACCCGGCGCGTGGCCAGCCCGAAGCCGCCCCGTAGTTTGCCAGCAGTGGCTCCCACTCCGGCGCCCACCGAACCCATGGATCCGTCGCTGCCTATGAGCGCGGCTCGCAGCGCGGCTGCGCCTTCTTCCGGCCCAGGGCGAGAAGGCCCGACCAGCAAGTCAAAAATGACGGCGCCGGGAACGATGGGCACGCGCGGCCCAGGCTTGTCCTCACCGAAGACGGGAAAGCCGATCCCTTGCTCTGCCAGCTCATTCATCACGCCGTCGGCAGCGGCTAGGCCAAAGGCGGAGCCGCCTGCTAGCACCACGGCGTGGACGCGCTCGACCGTATTGTGCGGCTGTAAAAGGTCCGTTTCGCGGGTGCCTGGGCCGCCGCCGCGCACATCGACGCTGCCGAGCGCTCCGCCCGGCCCGAAGTAGAGCACTGTGACTCCGGTATCGGTGCCGCTATAGTGCCCGATGCTCATGCCGTCCAGCATTAGTCCATCAGCACCTGCAGCAGCGAATCCTGGCAAAAAGCCAGCCATTCCACGAGGCTATCGCGGTCAGACATCAGGTTGTTATCGGCCACATCGCCCGCCGCGACAAAGAGGCGGAGGTCGTTCAGGCCAGCGACGAAGGCCTGGGCCTCTTGCTCGTTGATAGTAACCTCTACCCCACCGGTAGGTCCGAGGGCAGAGCCAATTACCTGCAGGTTTTCCAGCTTGGCGCGCGCAATGTCGTTTTCATGCAGGGAACGCAGCAATGATGCATCGCCTTCATATTCCTCATCGCCGGGCATTTCAAAGTCCGGGAAGAGGCGCGCCAGCGAGGGATCGTCCGGGGCCTCGGTGTGGCCGGTGGGCATGTCCAGCATTTCCGCCAGCTCGTCCTTGGGCGCGGACTGGGCGCGCTTAATGATCGCCTCAGAGACGGTGGCGGTGAGATCGCCCAGGACCTCGCGCTCCATTGGTTCGAATACGGCCGTGATCTTCGGCGCGCGCATGAGAGACTTCTTTTTCTTCCACGGTTGCATCTATTTAACCTGCCTGCTGCATCGTTGCCCACAGACCGGCGATCTGGAGCTTTTTCACGTCCGCTTCAATCTTGTCGCGCTCGCCGCTGGACACGGCGGCCTTGCCCTCGGTGTGGACCTGCATCATGAGTTCATTGGCCCGCTTCTTGTCATAGCCCAACACTGTTTGGAATACATAGGACACGTAGCTCATCAAGTTGACGGGGTCATCCCACACGATGCACATCCACGGCAGGTTCTCGCTCGTGGCTACGTCTACGTCGAGTTCTTCATCCAATTCGGGCGTAGCCATCGGAGAGCTCATCCGGACTACAGGAAATTGCGCCTTCATGCCCTCTAGCCTAACCATATTTGGGAATCTATTGTGGGCCCGCGCAATCTGGCTTCGCACATTCCGGCGCCAAAGAATCTAAACCCCTGAAAACCACCTAGTCAGTGGGTATTATCACTCCCGTGAATGACAAAGCTATCCCTAATGATCGCTCTACTGCACTGCTCACGGATAAATATGAGCTAACGATGCTCCAGGCCGCGCTGCGCGATGGCTCGGCAAACCGCCAGGTCACCTGCGAGGTATTCAGCCGCCGCCTGCCCAATGAGCGCCGCTATGGCGTAGTTGCCGGCACCGAACGCGTCCTGCGCGCAGTGGAGGATTTCCGCTTCTCGGCCAATCAGTTAGCGGAGATGGACTTCCTGGATGAGCAGACTAAGGAGTACCTGCGCCACTACCGCTTTTCCGGGCAGATTGACGGTTACCGCGAGGGCGAGCTTTATTTCCCCAACTCCCCCATCCTGACGGTGCGCGGCACCTTTGGGGAATGCTTGGTTCTTGAGACCGTCATCTTGTCCATCATGAACGCCGATTCCGCGGTGGCTTCGGCCGCCTCCCGCATGGTCACGGCAGCCGACGGCCGCCCCATTATCGAGATGGGCTCGCGCCGCACCCACGAGTATGCGGCGGTAACCTCCGCCCGCGCGGCCTACCTGGCCGGCTTCAATGCCACCTCCAACTTGGAGGCGGGCTACCGCTACGGCATTCCGGTCTCCGGCACTGCCGCCCACTCCTGGACCTTGGCGCATACCAACCCGGATGGTACCCCGAATGAAGAGGCCGCCTTCCGCTCCCAGATCGACACCCTTGGCGTAGACACCACGCTTTTGGTCGATACCTATGACATCACCAAGGGCGTCGAGACCGCAGTGAAGGTAGGTGGACCGAAGCTCGGCGGCGTTCGCATCGATTCCGGTGACCTGGGTGCGGTTACCCGCCGCGTGCGCAAGCAGCTGGATGATTTGGGCAATCACAACACCAATATCGTGGTATCTTCCGACCTTGACGAGTTCGCCATCGCCGGCCTGCGCGGCGATCCGGTAGACGTCTACGGCGTCGGCACCTCCGTAGTAACCGGCTCCGGTGCGCCCACCGCGGGCATGGTCTACAAGGTCGTAGAGGTAGACGGCATCCCAGTGGCGAAGCGCTCTTCCTCCAAGCAATCCGTCGGCGGTGCCAAGCGGGCGCTGCGCACCTACCGTTCCTCGGGTGTGGCGGTAGAAGAGATCGTCTACCCCTTCGACGCACCAGCGCCGGATACCGGCCAGCTCGATACCCGCGAGATGACCATTCCCCTCATGCGCGATGGCCACATCGTCGACGGGCTGCCTGATCTGCATGCCTCCCGCGAGTATTTAGATCAGGCCCGCAAGACCCTGCCATGGGAAGGCCTGGCGCTCTCCCGCGATGAAGCGGCCGTGCCCACGCGGATGGTGGGCTTTAAAAAGTAGGCCGCTAGACTGTGTGGGGTGAGTGAGCACGCAGATGAGCCCCTAAACCTCGACACGGAAACGCTGCTGGGAAAGGCCGTTGATGCGCTGGGCGGCAGCCGGCGCGAAGGCCAGGTGCGCATGGCCACGGCCGTCTCGGCCGCGCTCGAAAAGGAGCGCCACCTAGCTGTGCAGGCCGGTACCGGTACCGGTAAATCCCTGGCCTACTTGGTCCCGGCTATCCGGCATGCGATGAACTCGGGGTCCACCGTCATCGTCTCCACCGCGACCCTAGCCTTGCAGCGCCAGCTGGTGGAGCGCGATCTGCCGCGGCTTACTAAGGCCCTCGCCCCTGTGATGGAGCGTACGCCCACCTTCGCCATCATGAAGGGCCGCAATAACTACCTGTGCATGAATAAGATTGCGGCTACCCCGGATGACCCGGAAGCTCTTATCGACGAATCCGAGATCTCCCACCGCGGCAAAGCCGTGCGCCGCATCCACGAGTGGGCGCAGGAAACCGACACCGGTGACCGCGATGACCTAGAGCCTGGCGTACCGGACTTGGTATGGCGGGCGGTATCGGTCACCTCCAACGAGTGCTTGGGCGCGTCGCGCTGCCCGCACGGGCCGGATTGCTTTGCGGAAGAGGCTCGCAGGGCGGCTGCCGACGTCGACATCGTGGTCACCAACCACGCCATGCTCGCCATCGACGCGGTTTCTGAGGCAAATATCTTGCCGGAGCACGACGTCGCCATTATCGATGAGGCTCATGAGCTCGACGGCCGCATCACCTCTGTATCCACCGCGGAGATTACTACCCGCGCCATCAAGATGGCCGCCAACCGCGCGAAGTCGCTGGGCAATGCCGGTAGCCTCTCGGACTTGGCCGAGGAATTTGATGACCTGATGAAAATCCAAGAGCCCGGCCGTTGGACCGACTTGGATGAAACTTCCCAGGGCCACCTGCGCGCGCTTGCCGACGAATTCCTGCGCGTTAAGTCCCTCATTTCTCGCGCACCAGAAGGCGAAGCGACCGACGACCCAGAGAAAAACGCCGAGCGCCAAAACTTGAGCAACCACCTCTCCGACCTCGCGCAGGCTGTGGCGCGCATGCTGGAGGTTTTCGCCACCGATGACCCGGCCAAGCAAGACGACGTCGTCTGGCTCGAGCCCGATCCGCGCAGCGACGCCGAGACCCTCGCCGTGGCGCCCCTCTCCATCGCCCACATGCTACGCGAGAACCTCTTTGGGGAGCAGACGGTGGTGCTGACCTCGGCCACCCTCGCCCTCGGCGGCCGCTTCGATGCCATGGCCGCGCAGTGGGGCATGCCGAGCGGCACCTACGACACCTTGGATGCGGGCACGCCCTTCGACCCAGCCAAATCCGGCATCCTGTATACCGCCAAGCACCTGCCCGCGCCGGGCCGCGATGGCCTGCCCAAAGAAACCATCGATGAGATCTACGAGCTCATTATGGCCGCCGGCGGGCGCACGCTTGGTCTGTTCTCCTCCCGCCGCGCCGCGGAAGAGGCGGCCACCGCCCTCAAGCCGCGCATCCCCTTTGACCTCTTCGTACAAGGCGAGGATTCCATCGGCGCGCTGGTAGAGAAATTCTCTCAGAAGGAAAACTCCTGCCTCTTCGGCACGCTTACCCTGTGGCAAGGCGTGGACGTGCCGGGGCCGGCCTGTTCGCTGGTCATCATCGACCGCATTCCGTTTCCTCGGCCGGATGATCCCCTGATGCAGGCGCGCGCCCAGGCGGCCGATGCTGCGGGCCGCTCCGGGTTTATGGAGGTCTCCGCCAACCACGCCGCCTTGCTCATGGCACAGGGCGCAGGCCGCCTGCTGCGCCACGTAACCGACCGCGGCGTGGTGGCCGTGCTCGATAACCGCTTAGAATATAAGCGCTACGGCAGCTTCCTCAAGGCCTCCATGCCAAGCTTTTGGCAGACCACCGACGCGGATACGGTGCGCGGCGCGCTTAAGCGATTGGTCGCCGCAGGGCGCACACGGTAGCCGAGTCCGGAGCAATCTCCGTAAACCCGGCGTCCACGATCACCACGGCGCCGTCCTGCGCGCAGGCCGTGCGAAAATCTTCGCCGGGCACCTCGCGCACCGAAAGCTCAAAACCCGTGTCGGCCCAGGCACGAGCCTCCTCCACCGACATCGCCGCGGCGAGCATCATCGAACCGTGGCCCACCTGCGCTGCGGCCTTGCCGGCAGACATATCGAGACTGCGGTCGACGTAGATGACGGGGGCGTCGCCAAGCGGGGCTCCCGGCTCATCATAGGCAAGGTCAGTGTGACCGATCTGCAGCTTGCCGATGAGCGGATCCACCTCCCCCACGGCCGAAGGCGCGAAGGCCCGGGCACGGTCCGCCACAGTCACGCCCGGCAGGCTCTGCACATCGCGCCAGGCCTTATTGCGCGCCCGGCGGGCGATTTTGCGGATGCGGTGGCCATACCACTGGCCCAGGGCGTGAGCGAAGGCCCCGTCCTCCCCCGCGCGCTCGTCCAAGCACACGGCCACAACGGCGCTGGCGGCCGCCTCCAGCACTTCCGTGCGCGCCGGCGGCTCCTGCTTTGGCAGGTTAAGCGCAATCTGCATCGCTTGGATGGTGGCGGGCTCGTCGGGGTTTTCTGGGTCATCGCGCCACGAACGCGAATCACATGCCTCCACCAAACGCTGGTGGGCTACTTCAAACTTATCCACGAACAACCTCCTCGGCCGGAATTCCCAAAATCTGTAGTACCTCATCCAACCGCCGGTGATTTACCGAGGTATCCGCCACCTCTTGCAGCGCCGGCTTAGCGTTAAAGGCGATGCCCAGCCCCGCGGCGGTAATCATATCGATGTCATTGGCGCCGTCGCCCACGGCGACCGTCTGGCGCATGCTCACGCCGGAATCCGCGGCGAACTCCCGCAGGAATTCCTCCTTGGCCTTGCGGTCAACCACCTTGCCGGTTACGCGGCCGGTGAGCTTGCCATCGGCGATCTCCAAGGTATTGGCGCGGACGTAATCTAAGTGCATTTCTGCGGCTAGGCCCTCTAGAACTTGGATGAACCCACCGGAGACCACAGCGGTGCGATAACCGATGTGGTTGAGCGTGGCAATGGTCTCGCGGGCACCGGAGGTCAGCTGAATCTCGCGGGCTACCTCATCGATGATGGAAGCATCCAGGCCGGCCAGAACGGCCACGCGCTCGCGTAGGGACTCCTCAAAATCCAACTCGCCGCGCATAACCCGGGCCGTAATGGCGGCAACCTCTTCCTCTTTGCCGGCGTGCGCGGCTAGCATCTCGATGACCTCGCCTTGGATGAGGGTGCTATCGCAGTCGAAGCAGACGAGGCGTTTGGAGCGTCGGCCCAGACCCGCAGGTTCGATGGCAATGTCGATACCAATCTGCTGTGCTAGCTCTGCCAGCGCTTGGCGCACAGGTGCCGCGGAACCATCGAGGGACAAGAAAAGCTCCAGGCCGGTGAGCGGGGAGGTCGACAGCCCGCGGATGCGGTCGATATTGGTATCGAAGTTGGCCAGTACGCGGGCGACCTCCTCTACGTGGTGGGCGGTGACTTCCGTTCCCATGAGAACCACCACATGCGTGGAGCGAGCTCGCGCGCTAGATTCCTCCTCCCGCACGTCCACGGATACCTGTTGCCCGTAGATGCTCAAGGTATTGCGCAACCCCTGTGCAATCTGATCGGCGCGCGTACGGGGAATGCGGGTATGGGCAGCAAGGGTGATGCGGCCGGAAAAGATGGCCTGTTCGACGTCGACAAGCGCGGCGTTATAAGACGCTAACACGCGGAAGAAGGCCGCCGAGACCCCAGGCTTGTCCGGCCCGGTGGTGGTAATAACGGCATAGGTATCAGCTTGGGTACTCACGCCGCCCATTATCGCACGTAGGGCAAACAAGATACGCCAAAGCCGCCTCCCACGGCCCTTGGCGGGCTGGGAGGCGGCTTAAGTCAGGAGTGCTTTAGCGAGTTATATCGCTTTAGTGGCTACCCACGTGTGCTTCTTCGCGCATGCGCTGAACCATGTGCGGGTAGTGCAGCTCGAAGGCCGGACGCTCGGAGCGGATACGCGGCAGCGAAACGAAGTTGTGGCGCGGCGGCGGGCAGGAGGTTGCCCACTCGAGGGAGTTGCCGTAGCCCCATGGGTCATCCACGGTAACGATCTCGCCGTAGCGCCAGGACTTGAAGACGTTCCACACCAGCGGGATAACGGAAGCGCCGAGGACGAAGGAGAAGATGGTGGAAATCTGGTTGAAGACCGTGAAGCCATCGGACTCCAAGTAGTCAGCGTAACGACGCGGCATACCCATGTTGCCGACCCAGTGCTGAACCAGGAAGGTGCCGTGGAAGCCGATGAAGGTCAACCAGAAGTGAATCTTGCCCAGACGCTCGTCCAGCATGCGGCCGGTCATCTTCGGGAACCAGAAGTACAGGCCGGCGAAGGCGGAGAACACAACCGTACCGAACAGGGTGTAGTGGAAGTGCGCAATTAGGAAGTAGGACTCAGCCAGCTGGAAGTCCAGGGCCGGGGATGCCAGCATAACGCCGGTCATGCCGCCGAACAGGAAGGTAGCCATGAAGCCCATGGCGAAGATCATCGGGGTATCCCAGGTGATATGGCCCTTCCACATGGTGCCCACCCAGTTGAAGAACTTAACACCGGTTGGAACCGCAATCAGGAACGTCATGAAGGAGAAGAACGGCAGCAGGATAGCGCCGGTGACGAACATGTGGTGTGCCCACACAGCCATGGACAGGGAGCCGATGGCCAGCAGTGCGAAGACCAGGCCGATGTAGCCGAAGACCGGCTTGCGGGAGAAGACCGGAACGACCTCAGACACAACGCCGAAGAACGGCAGCGCGAGGACGTAAACCTCAGGGTGGCCAAAGAACCAGAACAGGTGCTGCCACAGGATGCCGCCACCATTAGCGGAATCGTAGATGTGGCCGCCCAGCTTGCGGTCATACAGAACGCCCAGTGCCGCAGCGGTCAGCAGCGGGAAGATCATCAGCACGATGGCGGACGCGGTAAACACAGCCCAGCTGAAGACCGGTAGACGGAACATCGTCATGCCCGGTGCGCGCAGGGTCAGGATGGTCGTAATCATGTTGACAGCGGAGGCAATGGTACCGACACCGGTAGCGCCCACGCCGACGATCCACATATCAGCGCCGATGCCCGGGGTGTGGACACCATCAGCCAGCGGCATGTACATGGTCCAGCCGAAGTCAGCCGCACCACCTGGGGTAACGAAGCCCAGCAGCATCACGGTGCCGCCCAGCAGGGTAACCCAGAAGCCGAAGGCGTTCAGACGCGGGAAGGCCACGTCCGGCGCACCAATCTGCAGCGGCAGGATGTAGTTACCAAAGCCCCACACGACTGGGGTCGCAAACAGCAGCAGCATCACGGTGCCGTGCATGGTGAACAGCTGATTGAACTGCTCATTGGACAAGAACTGGAGACCCGGGGTGAACAGCTCCGCGCGGATCAACAGTGCCATAAAGCCACCGAGGAAGAAGAAGCTGAAGGACATGATCAAGTACATGATGCCCAGCTGCTTGTGGTCGGTGGTGGTTAGAAATACCCAAGCCTTTGAACCGGTCTTCGCGTTACCGGTTGGCTCTGGACGTGTGGGGGCGACGTAATCGTCGACCCGTGGCGCCACAGCGGTCATAAAATCCTCCTGAATAACAAAGTGTCTGTGGACAGACTCCACCTACACCTAGGTTTACTCGCCTTATATTAGGCCATTTTCCCCTGTTCTTTCCAGCTTCCCCCAATACTTCGCCACAAGGCCAAGCCTCACCACTGACCACATCTGCCACATTGCCCCTGCACGTGGCGCGGCCACTATTTCCACCGACGGTTTTCGCCAAAGATCCAGCGTGCTATATGTCACAGCCGCGCCGAATTGTGCGGGCCCAAAACGCAAAAACACACCCCCGCTCGTTATCAACCTTTCGGTTGAGTTCGAGCAAAAGGTGTGCCGCTAGACCACGCTGATCAGCGGGAATGCTTAGAAGTCCCAGTCATCATCCGTGGTGTCCTCAGCCTTGCCGATGACATAGGACGAACCCGAACCAGAGAAGAAGTCATGGTTCTCGTCGGCGTTCGGCGACAACGAGGACAAGATAGCCGGGGAAACGCGGGTCTCATCGGCTGGGAAGAGCCCCTCAAAGCCCAAGTTATTCAGCGCCTTATTGGCGTTGTACCGCAGGAAGCGCTTAACGTCCTCGGTCCAGCCCAGGTCATCGTAGAGATCCTCGGTGTAGTCGATCTCATTGTCGTAGAGGTCATAGAGCAAGTCGAAGGTGTATTCCTTCAGCTCCGCTTGGCGCTCTTCATCCAGCTGCTTATACGCCTGCTGGAACTTATAACCAATGTAGTAGCCATGCACAGCCTCATCGCGGATAATCAGGCGGATGATATCGGCGGTGTTGGTGAGCTTCGCGCGGGAGGAGAAGTACATCGGCAGGTAGAAGCCGGAGTAGAACAGGAAGGACTCCAGCAGCGTGGAGGCCACCTTCTTCTTCAGCGGATCATCGCCCTTGTAGTAGGACAAGATGATCTTGGCCTTCTTCTGCAGGTTCTCGTTTTCTTCGGACCAGCGGAAGGCATCGTTGATCATCGGCGTGGACGCCAGGGTCATAAAGATATTGGAATAGGACTTGGCGTGCACGGACTCCATGAAGGCGATATTGGTGTAAACCGCTTCCTCATGCAGAGTCTGGGAATCCGGAAGGAGGGAAATCGCACCCACCGTGCCCTGGATGGTATCCAGCAGCGTCAGGCCGGTAAAGACCCGCATGGTGGTTTCCTTTTCCTTCTCCGTCAGCGTCTTCCAGCTGGGCAGGTCATTGGAGACGGGGACCTTTTCTGGCAGCCAGAAATTACCGGTGAGGCGATCCCAAACCTCGAGGTCCTTTTCATCCGGGATGCTATTCCAGTTAATGGCCTTAACTGGCTTTTCATGACTAGAAACGTAGTCATCGTACTCGTGCGACACGCGGCGTCACTCCAATACATAATACGGACACTTTTAGCTCCCCAGCATACCCAATTCGCCCGCCCTCTAAATCATTGTGGTGGATGCCTCATGCCTATACTGATCCCAGCTATACCGAGTGCCCGCACAGAGAGGATTCACCCACGATGAGCGCCACCCCTCCCCTACTCGGCTCCGTGGTGGATCAACTCGGCGCGGATATAGTAAGCGGAGACCTCGCAGAGGGTGAGCGGTTCCGGCTGGGGGACGTCGAAAAGCGCTTTGGCATCTCCCGCACCGTAGCCCGCGAGGCCATGCGCGCCTTGGAGCATCTCGGCATGGTGAGCTCTGGGCGCCGAGTGGGAATCACGGTGCTGCCGATGGAAAAGTGGGCGGTCTATGACCCGGCGGTCATTGGCTGGCGCTTAGACAACGATAAAACGCGCGGGCAGCAAGTGGCCCGACTCAACGAGCTGCGGCTTGGCATCGAACCGGTGGCCGCGCGTCTGGCTGCAGGCAATGCCACCGCCCAGCAGCGAGCTGAATTGCTGGGCCTCGCCGCGCGCTTGGCCGAGCTGGAATCCACCCCGTCTCCGCGCGTAGGCGAAGAATTAGAAACCGATCTGCGCTTCCACACCCTCATCCTGCGGGCCTCCGGCAATGAGATGCTGGCCGCGCTCGCCCCTTCCCTAGTAGCGATGCTCAAGGGCAAGTCTGTCTTTGGGTCCCGCAAGCGCGACCCCATCGGCGGCACCACACAGCTACACATGGAGCTGGCCCGCGCCATTAATGCCGGGCTTGCCGACGCCGCCGAAGAGACCTCCCGCACCATTCTCGACCGCACCCGGGCAGAAAACGGCTAAGCGCCTCGCTGCACGTCCTTCCCCACGACGTGCAGCGAGGCGCTTTACCTGCGGTTTAGAGCATGCAGGATACGCAGCCCTCGACCTCGGTGCCCTCCAGCGCCATCTGGCGCAGGCGGATGTAGTACAAGGTCTTAATGCCCTTACGCCACGCATAAATCTGCGCGCGGTTGACATCGCGGGTGGTCGCGGTGTCCTTGAAGAAGAGCGTGAGCGATAGGCCCTGGTCCACATACTTGGTGGCTACGGCATAAGTATCAACGATCTTCTCGTAGCCAATCTCATAGGAGTCCTTGAAGTACTCCAGGTTGTCATTATCCATGTGCGGCGCCGGGTAGTAGACGCGGCCGATCTTGCCCTCCTTGCGGATCTCAATCTTGGAGGCAATCGGGTGGATGGACGAGGTGGAGTTATTGATATAGGAAATCGAGCCCGTCGGCGGCACCGCCTGCAGGTTGCGGTTATACAGGCCATGCTTGGCCACATCCTGCTTCAAGTCCTCCCAGTCCTGGGCGGACGGGGTGTGGATCGAAGAGGCGTCGAAAAGCTCCTGCACCTTCTTGGTCTTCGGCTTGAACTCTTCCGGATCGTAGCGGTCGAAGAATTCGCCGGAGGCATACTCGGACTGCGGGAACTCCGTGAAGTACTCGCCGCGCTCGCGGGCAATCTTATTGGAAGCGCGCAGCGCCGCATACAGCACGGCCGCAAAGTAGGCATTGGTGAAGTCCAAGCCCTCTTCCGAGCCATACTCGATGTGCTCGCGGCCCAAGTAACCGTGCAGGTTCATCTGGCCCAAGCCGATGGCGTGGGACTCGTCATTACCACGGCGCACGGACGGAACGGAATCGATGGAGGTCTTATCCGCCACTGCGGTCAGGCCGCGGATGGCGGTTTCCACCGTATTGGCGAAGTCCGGCGAATCCATGGTCATCGCGATATTCAGGGAACCCAAGTTGCAGGAAATATCGCTGCCCAGCTCTTCATAAGTCAGGTCCGCGTTGAATTCGGAGGCGGAGTTGACCTGCAGGATTTCCGAGCACAGGTTGGACATGTTGATCCACGAGGTCTTCACCGGATTCGCGCGGTTTACGGTGTCCTCGAACATGATGTACGGGTAACCGGACTCGAACTGCAGCTCGGCCACGGTCTGGAAGAAGTGGCGGGCGTTAATCTTCTTCTTGCGGATGCGTGGGTCTTCCACCATCTCCTCATAGTGCTCGGTGACGGAGATGTCACCGAAGGCCTTGCCATAGACGCGCTCGACGTCATACGGCGAGAAGAGGTACATATCATCATTGCGCTTAGCCAACTCAAAGGTGATATCCGGCACTACAATGCCCAGCGAGAGGGTCTTAATGCGGATCTTCTCATCCGCATTCTCGCGCTTGGTATCCAGGAAGTTCATGATGTCCGGGTGGTGCGCGTTGAGGTAGACCGCACCGGCACCCTGGCGGGCACCGAGCTGATTGGCGTAGGAGAAGGAATCCTCCAGCAGCTTCATCACGGGGATGACGCCGGAAGACTGGTTCTCAATGTGCTTAATCGGGGCACCGGACTCGCGGATATTAGACAGCAGCAGGGCCACGCCGCCGCCGCGCTTGGAAAGCTGCAGCGCGGAGTTGATGGAGCGGCCGATGGACTCCATATTGTCCTCTATACGCAGCAGGAAGCAGGAGACGAGCTCGCCGCGCTGGGCCTTGCCAGCGTTGAGGAAGGTCGGGGTAGCCGGCTGGAAGCGACCGGTCATGATCTCGTCTACGAGGTGCTCGGCCAAGCCTGCGTCGCCGTCTGCCAAGAACAGGGCGGTCATGGACACGCGGTCCTCAAAGCGCTCGAGGTAGCGGCGGCCATCAAAGGTCTTCAGCGTGTAGCTGGTGTAGTACTTATACGCGCCCAGGAAGGACTTGAAGCGGAACTTATAGGAATAAGCGCGCTTGAATAGCTCCTTAATAAAGGAGAAATCATACTGCTCGATCACCTGCGGGTCGTAGTACTTGTTATTAATCAGGTAGTCGATCTTTTCTTCCAGATCATGGAAGTAGACCGTGTTTTGATTTACGTGCTGCAGGAAGAATTGGTTAGCGGCCTCGCGGTCTTTATCAAACTGAATCTTGCCGTTTGCATCGTAGAGATTCAGCATCGCGTTCAGAGCGTGGTAGTCCAACTGCTCTTCTGGCTTTACTGGCTCGGCGACGGTCTTCCCCAATTGCGTACTCACAGCTGACAAGGCCTTTCTTAAAAAATCAGGATCTTTATTTAAGTCGTAGTGGGCGCTAGGCCGCGGCCTCGAGCCCAAGCTCGGCGGCGTTAGCCAATAAGCCTTCACGACAAATTTTTATATCGTCTTCGTTTCCCAGCAACTCGAAACGATATACATAGGGCACTTTACATTTGGCGCTGATGACGTCACCAGCCTTGCCAAAGTCGGCGCCAAAGTTGCTATTGCCACCCGCGATTACCGCGCGAATGAAACTACGGTTGTGCTCATCGTTCAGGAACTTAATTACCTGTGTGGGCACGGGCCGGGAGTTCTGGTGGTTAATGGACGCACCCCCGCCATAGGTGGGGCACACCAAAACATAGGGTTCGTTGACCTTGAGGGGCTCGTCCGTGCGGCGCAGCGGGATGCGCGCGCTAGGAAAGCCCAGTTTCTGCACGAACCGGTGCGTATTTTCCGTCGCGGAGGAAAAATACACGACCAACATCGCTACTGGCCTCCCCTATTCTCTTAAGCAGAGGCCGCTACGGAAGCCAAGCCCTTGATACGGTCAGGGCGGAAACCAGACCAGTGCTCGCCATTAGCCTCAACCACTGGGGCCTGAACGTAGCCCAGTGCCATAACGTAATCGCGGGCCTCTTCATCGGCCGAGATATCGACGAGGTCGTACTCAAGGCCGGCACGGTCGAGGGCCTTCTTGGTGGCATTGCACTGGACGCATGCTGGCTTGGTGTAAACGGTGATAGACATATAGATCCTTAAAGCTCCTGCATTGAAAAATTCGTCAGAGCGGGGCGCGTTTTCCCGCCTATGCGGGCGCTTCCTGCGCCGCTCTGAGCAACATCAACGACACTATACTTTGGGGGAAATGCCCGCAACTAACACAATATGTAGTAGTTACAGCCGTGGTATTCCCAGGATGGCACACCCCCAGGCCCCACATGTTGTCCACACCTACGAACAGCCATGAAACTACACCAATGGTATTCCTGCAGGTTTACCTGGAGTTCACCATTTTGTGTGCCAAAATTCACATTTTAGGGCTGGTACGTCACCTTAAGAGCCGACTACCGAAGGCTCGCCAGAGGCACAGGTCGCCGGGTCCGGACCCTCCCCAGGGGCGCGCTTTAGCCCAAAAATGACCTGACTCAACACCGTCGGGTCGGTCGGCAGCTTGTCGTGCCGAGGAGCCACGCCACAGACTTCGCTTAAGTCAAGGTTGACCACATCGGCGCCGTCGCCAAGCGCCAGCTGCGAAGAGCTATTCGGAGTCACCGTCGTATCCCCCGGCGAGTAAATGGAGGTATAAAGCACGCCTGGCGCGGTATCTGGCAGCGCATTGAGCCGTTTAATAAACTCCGACCCCACCACTTGCTGAATGCCGGCCGTACTTGCCATAAAAGCGGCGAGGTGCGGCGCAAAGGCAATGATTTTAGAGAGCGCCTCCCCCTGCCCGCCCAGCGTGGTGCCGTGGAAGTTACCACCCAGCGCCACTGCATGAGACACATGGTCCGCCCCATCGTGCATCTGCGTATAGGTCTTGATGTGCATGCCACCCTGAGAATGGCCCACTAAGTTTACTTTCTCCGCGCCAGTGACCTCGCGTACATAGTCCACCTGGTCTGCAATTTCCGCTGCAGAATCATCCAAGTCAGCAATTGCCTTGACGCTCGGAATCATATTCTGCAAGGTGACGTCATCGGCACCATAGTCAAAGGCCCACACGCATGCCCCCTGGTCCTGCAAAAGGTGAACTAGATTACCCCACACGGAAGCATTATTCGAGGTTCCATGCAGCAACACAACGGGCTCTGCAATGTCTCCAGAAGGCACACAGGACGGGTCATTGATACCAAGGGACTCCGGCGCAGAGGACTCCCACTCCGGCTCCGCAGCCTGAGCGACAGGGGCGGATAATCCGAGGGCGGCAGCAACAAGCGCAGCAACGATTCGCTGGGACATTCTTCTTCTTTCTTACGGTATGGATAGACAAAATAATTATATTCATATATTTGTCTTTATGCTTACCCGATCTTAAAAGAATTTATCCTCGGCGCCAGAGCCTAGGCATAAAAAATCCGCCCCACTCCGGACAGCCGGAGGGAGCGGACGGAATCGCGAATCAATTAGCCCTGACGAGCCTTGAAACGGGGATCCTTCTTGTTGATCACGAAGACCTTACCGTGGCGGCGAATAACCTGGGCGCCCGGCTTCTTCTTCAGCGACCGAAGGGACTTACGGACCTTCATCGGGCGCTCCTTTCGTTATGCGCAATCTACATGCGGTTGAATAAATAAAGCACGGACTGGGAATCCCCAGCCATGACACGAGGGAAAATTTTACCTCACACGGCCGTCAATACCAAAACACTAAGGCTTGACGACTGCGGACTCGCGCTCGTAGCGCGACTTCATCTCCTCGCCTACCTCATCCAGGCTACGTCCCATCGTCTCTGGAACCAAAACCTTGGTGTAGCCGATGGCGATGAGACCAAAAACTCCGAAGACGATGAACGCCACGGGGCCAGTCAGCCACTCCACTAGCGGCAGGAAATACTGCGCCACGGCCCAGTTGGTTGCCCACAAAGACAATCCGGCGATGCCCATGCCTAGACCTCGCACCTGCAGCGGCACTAGCTCGGAGATAAGCAGCCATGTCGTGGGTGAGACCGCCGCCTGTTGGAAGGCGATAAACAGCGCCATAAATACCAAAGAGACCATGGCCATAGCGGTGGAATCCTGGGCGTGGGAATAGGCGACGGAAAGAATGAATAGCGAGACCACGTTGCCGGTCAGGCCGATGAGCAATAGGCGCTTACGGCCAATGCGGTCTACTACCTTTAGGCCAACCCAGCAGGCGAGCACGGATACCGTGCCGATAACGATGGAGGTGTAGACCGAATTGGCCGTAGAAATCCCCACCTGATTCATCATGGTCGGCGCGAAGTACACGATGGCGTTCACACCGGTAATTTGCTGCGTTAGCCCCATCAGCATGGCCAGCAGCACCGTAATCTGCATCCACCGGTTGGCGGCAAGCGCCTTCCACTCAGACCCGCTGGATTTGCGCGCGGTCTCCTGCGAAGTCAGCTCCGATATATCCATCCCGGCGCGCCCGGCAATTTCTTGAGCACGAGCCATCTTGTCGTTCGTCGCTAGCCATACCGGCGTCTCTGGCAGGAAAGCCATTCCGAGCGCCAGCGCCAGGCCCGGCACGGCGGCCAAGCCCAGCATCCACTCCCAGCTGCCAGTAGAGGCCAACGCGGAGTTGACCAAGTAGGCCATCAACTGACCCACCACAATCGCCAGGGTATTAAGTGAGACCATGCGCCCGCGCACCTTGGCGGGCACTATCTCCGCGATGTACATGGGGGAAACGATGGATACCGCACCCACGGCAAAGCCCAAGAACGTGCGCGCCGTGGCCAGCATCCCCACCGAACCGGACAGGGCGCACCAGATGGAGCCCAACACGAAAATGATGCCACCCGCAATCAACGTAAACCGCCGGCCGAATCTATCGGCAATGCGCCCAGCCGTAAGCGCACCTACAGCCGCCCCCACAAGCAGCATCGAGGTCACCCATCCCTCTTGGTGGGCGCTCATGTCGAATTCGGGGCTAATAAAAAGCAAGGCACCGGACATCACTCCGGTGTCGTATCCAAAAAGCAGCCCGCCGAGGGCCGCTATGCCAGCTACTACCTTGACATAAACTTCCTTATTCACAGCACAATATTGTGTCAGGCGGCTACCATGAACGTCATGTCGAACGATGCCGAAAACCTGCAGCAAACCATCATAAAAGCCCTGGGTGTGCGCCCCTTTATCGATCCAGAAGCGGAAGTGCAGCGCCGCGTGGATTTCCTGGTTGAATACCTGCGCGCCACCGGCGCTAAAGGCTACGTGCTGGGGATCTCTGGCGGCCAAGATTCCACCTTGGCGGGAAAGCTTGCGCAGCTGGCGGTGGAGCGCGTCGACGGCGCGGAGTTTTGGGCCGTGCGCCTGCCCCACGGCGTGCAGGCCGATGAGGACGATGCCCAGATTGCTCTGGATTTCATCCAGCCCGATCACCGCCCCACCGTCGATATCAAGCCGGCCACCTTGGCCCTCGACGAGCAGGTGGCGGATGCGCTGCAGCTTGCCGACGTCACCGATTTCAACCGTGGCAATACCAAAGCCCGCCTGCGCATGACCGCCCAATATGCCATCGCCGGTGAGGTCGGCGCGCTAGTCATCGGCACCGACCATGCGGCGGAAAACGTCACCGCCTTCTTTACCAAGTGGGGCGATGGCGCGGCGGATCTCCTCCCCTTGGCCGGCCTCAATAAGCGCCAAGGCGCCGCCCTCCTAGAGCACCTTGGTGCCCCGCGCTCTACCTGGGAGAAGGTTCCCACCGCGGACTTGGAGGACGATAAGCCCCAGCTTCCCGACGAAGAAGCCCTCGGCGTCACCTACGCCCACATCGATGACTACCTGGAGGGCAAAGCGGTTCCCGACGCCGCCCGCGAGCGCATCGAAACCTTATGGCGCCGCGGCGCCCACAAACGCATCATGCCGCAGGGGCCGAATCTTTAGCTCAGCGCCTCCAAGGTTGCGGCAGCCGCGCGCTCCAACGGGCGGTTATAGCTGGCGCCGTGCGTAAGCGCATGCACCGCCAACGGGTGTAGCTGGTGCATGGGAATCCACTTCTCAATGTCCTTCGGCGCACCATATCCCCGGAAAATCTCCTCGAGGTACGGTGCCCCGAAAAGCGCCAACATCCCCAAATCCGTATGCGGGTGCCCACCATGGGCGGCGGGGTCAATCATGATGCCGCCGTCCGCGTCAAAGAGCAGGTTGCCCGCCCACAGATCGCCGTGGATGCGGGCCGGCGCCACATCCCAACTGCGCGCGACGATGGCGTCGCAGGCACGCCTTACCAAGTCCAGCTGCGCCGCACTAATCCCTGCCAGTTCCGCAAAAGGCAGCACGCGCTGCTGAACGTAGAACTCCCCCCAATTATCCGTCGGGAGGCAGTCCTGTTCGATACTGCCGATGAAGTTCTTGCCTTCCCACCCGGTGGGAGGCGCGCCAAACGCTTCGGCTCCCGCGCGGTGCATGCGTGCCAGCTCCGCACCAAATGTCCGCGCCGCCTCCGGCGTAGGCATGACCTCGTCCACACGCTCGGTTACTATTTCCAGCCCGTCGGCGCTCACGACGTTGACCACCGCGTCGGTGGCCTCCCCGAGCCACCGCAGTCCGGCAGCCTCGGCACCTGCTTGATCTCTGTCGCGTACTCGCTTTGAAAAAGTCTGCATGCCGCCCAGCCTAATCAGGCAAGGAAATTTTTAAAGCGCCGCGCGGCCCTGCGTGGGCAGGGCCATCATAAAGAGCAACGCGATTCCACCGAGCACGGGAATGAACCCAATCAGGCATAACAACCCCGTCCTCCCGGAATCGTGCAGCCGCCGGCACATCAAAGAAACGACTGGAATCACAAGTACCGCCTCGGCAATAGTCTCAATATCCACGCCAAAGCGCCGATCGATAATGCCGATTGCCACAGAACTCAGCACGAGGAAACCGAAAACCCACCAAAACTCACTCATGGACGCCCGGCCACGAAAGTTGAAGTACTTTACAAAGAACCTGCCTAGCGCCTGTACAGGCGACGCCCCATAGAGCGCGTCGCGTGTAAAGAACCCTGTGGATTCATCAGTCATTCTGCGCGCGAGCCCCTTCGATGTTGACTGCATATACTCGGCTGCAAACCATGCTACCCACTTCCTATAAAGGAGGAGCAATGTACTCGGACGTCATCATCATCGGCGGTGGCTTTGCCGGCACCGCTGCGGCCATCACCTTGGCCCGCGCTAACCGAAAAATTCAGTTAATCGATTCTGAGGCTCCCCGCAATCGCTTCAGCGAACATGCCCACGGCATCCTTGGCCTCGATGGCGCGGCTCCCGCCGAACTGCTTCAGCGCGGTCACGCGGAGGTCAAGAAATTCGGCGGAATCATTACCCAGGGCTCGGTGGAGAAACTCACCCGTGTTTCCGAGTGCGAGCCTTGGCAGATAAAACTTGGCAGCGACGAGGTTCTCGAATCCCGCCACGTTCTCGTCGCGACGGGGCTCACGGACAAGCTCCCTGCCGTCCCCGGCCTCAGCGATTTGTGGGGCACCAGGGTCTTTCACTGCCCATACTGCCATGGCTACGAAGTTACCGGAAAGAAGGTTGCACTCATCGGCGGCGCGAATCCGCCTTTTACCATCCGGATCAGCAAGCTGCTGTCCACGTGGACGGACACGCTGACCTTTTACCCCAACGGCCTTGAGCTCACCGATCTTGATCGCACCCAACTCGCCGGATTGGGTGTAGAGGTAAACGATGCGCAAGTGACACAAGTCCGGCCAGAGAAGGCATCGTCGACCGGCGTAGTAGTGCAAAGCTCCACTGGAGAAGACACCTATGAAGCGTGCTTTACAGGGCCCGATTTTCTGCCCAATGACGCACTGCTGCGGGAGGCCGGCTGCGAATTAACCAACGGGTGGGTCAGCGTAGAGCATGGCCAGACCTCGGTATCACGCCTGTGGGCGGCCGGCAATGTGGTCAGCTCGCCGGACCAAGTCTCGCAAGCGATGGGCAGCGGCGCGGCCGTGGGCATCGCCATCGATCAGCGCATGCTCGATGAGGATCTGGTGGAGCTCTAGCCCACCGCAACAAGAAAAAGGAGAGAAACTAATGTTCCTCTCCTTTATATTGTGGAGCTAACGGGATTCGAACCCGTGACCCCCACACTGCCAGTGTGGTGCGCTACCAGCTGCGCCATAGCCCCTCAAACGAGGTGCAACCCTGTGGGCTGCAACTCGCTTAAATATACATGGAGGGTATTTAACTCTCCAAATCGCCTGCTACTGGGTGACGATCTCTACCCAATCTCCCAGGTTCTTGCCGGCCTTTTGGTCCTTTTCGGATGGAACATCCTTGCCATTTTGAACAATACGCGGCGAGGAGACAGAGCCGGTTTCTTTATCCAGCTTGTCGTAGTTGGTCTTCGCCACCTTATTGCCCTGCTTGACGTCTACATCCTTGATGGAATCAACGACATCATCGTCCGCGCCAAGCTCCTTGGCTTGGTCAGCGATATCTCCGGTCTCCCACTTATTTGCTACACTCTGCTGGTTTTGCATGAGGAAATCACGCAAATTCCAGTAAGTCTTGGCATCACCGGACTTGGCCAACTCGGACATTGCGGCTGCCGCCTTGGTGGAGTAGCCGTCCTGGCTTTCAATATGTTCGCCATCCAAGAAGTTGAGGGTACGTACATGGACGATGAGCTTGCCGTCCTCGATAGCCTGCTTCATTTTGCCATCAGTGGCCTGCGCCAATTCTGCACAATGTGGGCAGGAGTAATCTTCGTACAGATCTACCTCAGGGGTATCGTCCGTAGCATTTTCGCCCTTCAGCGTGATAGCGCCGTCACTGTACTCCATCGTCATATTGACGTCTTCGATGCCATCATCGGACTGTTTACCGTTCCACACGATGTAGCCAATGACAACGGCAATGATGACGAGGAGTACTCCGACTCCCCAAATAAATCCGTTGCCACCCTTGGCGTTCGGGTCAGATACTTTGCTCATTTGAACCTTGCCTTTGAAATTCTTCGGACTCGATCAGCCTACCTTGCCCCACTACTAGGGGTGAAGGGCAAACTTGGTGAAAGGGCGCTTGATGGTCCATAGGGTCAGGAATAGATATGCGGCGTCGCGCAGCAGCGTCTTCGCATAATCCATTCCTCGGTCAGGATTTTGGGCGTCAAAGCCAAAGCAGCCGCAGTCAATATCCAGTCCACGGGCCCAAGCTTGTGCGATGCCCACCATAAAGAGCAGCAACACGACGGTGGCCACGATGGAGGACTTTCGCAAAAACAGCCCGAGCAGCAAGAGCACGCCACCAATAACCTCCAGTGGGCCAATGACCGTTGCGAGGTAAAGAGCCCAATCAGGCGTAAAAATGTCATAGCCCTTGATGGCCTGGGTCATGTCTAGAGTCTTGCCGAGCTTATGCACGCCGGCGTCAATCCACACCCAGGCCATAAAGAAGCGGGCGATGAAGCTGATGCTATCTAGCACCAGCTTCCCATTAATCTTGCTACTCACGAGGATGAGTGTAGCGTTAAACCCCTAATACATGGGAAACAACTGCCTGTGCTTCTGCTTGTACCTGTCTGAGATGTTCCTCACCCAGGAAAGACTCCGCATAGATTTTGTATTTGTCTTCCGTACCAGAAGGGCGGGCAGCGAACCACGCATTCTTAGTCGCCACCTTCAGGCCGCCGATGGCGGCACCGTTGCCGGGCGCCTCAGTTAGCTTGGCCACGATCTCCTCCCCTGCCAGCTCCGTAGCGCTGACTTTTTCGGGAGATAGCTTCTTCAGGATGGCCTTTTGCTCGCGGTTAGCTGGGGCGTCGGTACGGGTATAGGCTGGGGCGCCGAAATTTTCCGCCAGCTCTGCATAGCGCTGGGACGGGCTCTTACCCGTCACCGCGGTGATCTCCGCGGCAAGCAGATCCATAATGATGCCATCCTTATCGGTGGACCATACGGAGCCATCGAAGCGGAGGAAAGACGCACCGGCGGATTCTTCGCCACCGAAGCCAATGGTGCCTTCGACCAATCCCGGCACAAACCACTTGAAGCCGACGGGAACCTCCACCAATTCGCGGTCCAGGTTTTTCACCACGCGATCGATCATGGAGGAAGACACCAGGGTCTTTCCCACACCAGCGCTCCCCCACTGCGGGCGGTGACTAAAGAGGTACTCGATAGCCACGGCAAGGTAGTGATTGGGGTTCATTAGGCCGGCATCGGGAGTGACAATGCCATGGCGGTCCGCGTCGGCGTCGTTGCCGGTGGCAAGGTCGAACTTTGAGCGGGCGTCGATAAGCGAGGCCATAGCATCAGGCGAGGAACAATCCATGCGGATCTTTCCGTCCGTATCCAAGGCCATAAAGCGGAAAGTGGCATCCACCTCCGGATTCACCACGGTCATGTTGAGCTCGTAGTGGTCAGCGATGGCCTTCCAATAATCCACGGAGGCGCCACCCATGGGATCAGCGCCAATGCGCAGGCCGGAATCCTTAATGGCCTGCATATCCACCACATTTTTAAGGTCAGCCACGTAGTTGTGCACGTAGTCGTGCTTCACGCAGCGCTCGTCCAGCACGCCCACGACAGGCGTCCGCTTCACGCCCTCCAGCCCGGCGCGCAGGTACTCGTTGGCGCGACCCGCAATCCAATCGGTGGCCTGAGCGTCGGCCGGGCCCCCGGTAGGCGGGTTGTACTTGAAGCCGCCATCGCGGGGAGGATTATGGGACGGGGTAATCACGATGCCATCGGTGCCGGGGTGGGTCAGGATGGCGTGGGAGACCGCCGGGGTCGGCGTGTAGCGGCCGCGCTCGTCGACGCGAACCTCCACCCCATTGGCCAGCAGCACCTCAAGGGCGGAGACCATGGCGGGCTCGGAGAGCGCATGGGTATCGCGGCCGATGAAAATCGCCCCAGCAACGCCTTGTTCCGCGCGGTAATCCACAATGGCTTGGGTAATCGCTAGGATATGAGCCTCATTAAAGGCTCGATCCAGCGCGGAGCCGCGGTGGCCTGAGGTACCGAAGGACACCTGCTGATCCGGGTTATCGGCGTCCGGGGTACGGGTGTAGTAGGCGGTGACCAATTCTGCGATATCAATAAGATCCGCGGGCTGTGCCAGCGTGCCGGCGCGCTCGTGGGCCATGGCGTGCTCCTTGAAGGGTTGGGGTGGTATGCCATTCCAGCTTGCCTTCTCTCCCGTGGTTGCGCAGGACGAATATTCCCCCGGCTGGGGGTATGGGCAAATTTACTCCATTTCTATAGTTCGCTAGATTTACAGAATGGACTCGCTTAATTCCATCCTCTCCGCCATCAGCACCGTGGTGTGGGGACCATTCGTCCTCATTCCCCTCCTGCTGGGCACCGGCCTGTGGCTGACCATTCGTTTGGGCGGACTGCAATTCCGAGCGCTGGGCCGCGCGACGCGTCACGTCTTTGCCACAGACTCTGACGAACAGTCCACCGAGGGTGATATTTCCAATTATCAGGCGCTGACCACCGCCCTTGCCGCCACCGTGGGAGTGGGAAATATCGTGGGCGTGGCCACCGCGTTGTCGATCGGCGGCCCTGGCGCACTGGTATGGATCTGGATTACCGGCCTTGTGGGCATGGCGTCCAAGTACACCGAGGCCTACCTGGGTGTGCGTTTTCGCACCACGGATTCCAAGGGCGAGATGTCCGGCGGGCCGCAGCAATACCTAAAGCGTGGCATCCCCGGACCACTCGGATCGGTACTCGCAGTATTCTTTGCCATCTTTGCAATTTGCGCCTCCTTTGGCATCGGCAACCTCGCCCAAGCCAATGCTGTGGCCACCAATATGGAATCAACCTTCGGTATCGCCCCAGCGGCCACCGGTGCAATCCTCTTCGTCTTGGTGGGATCCGTACTCCTCGGCGGAATCCACGCCATCGGGCGCATTACCGCCGCCTTCGTACCGTTGATGATCATCGTCTACGTCCTGGGCGGGCTCTATGTAATCTTCTCGCATGCCGCGGAGATTCCCGCCGCCTTTGCGATGATTTTCAGCGATGCCCTCACCGGCACCGCCGCCGGCGGTGGATTCGTAGGCTCCACCATCATGATGGCTATTCAATACGGTGTTGCCCGCGGCATCTTCTCCAATGAGTCCGGCATGGGCTCCGCCGCCATCGCCGCCGCGGCTGCCAAGACCCCGCACCCAGCGCGCCAGGGGTTGGTATCGATGACGCAGACCTTCATTGACACCATCATCGTGGTAACCATCACTGGCTTGGTCATTGTTGTGGGCGGTACCTGGGATATGGGCCGCGACGAGGCTGGAATCATGACAGCCGAGGCCTTTTCTCGCGTACTCCCAGGTGACTGGGGCGGCACCATCGTTTCGCTCTCCATTATTTTCTTCGCCTTTTCCACCATCATGGCCTGGGCATACTACGGCGAGCGTTCCCTGGAGTCCCTCTGCGGCCGCAAGGCC
Source organism: Corynebacterium sp. ACRPF (assembly GCF_022347395.1). Taxonomy (NCBI): domain Bacteria; kingdom Bacillati; phylum Actinomycetota; class Actinomycetes; order Mycobacteriales; family Corynebacteriaceae; genus Corynebacterium; species Corynebacterium sp. ACRPF. Next base: position 6,087 of record NZ_JAKRNB010000024.1, on the reverse strand, counting down.
TCTATCCCCTACCGCATGTTTTTCGCCTGCCTCCTCTTCGTCGGCTCCGTCTCGGAGCTCGAGCTCGCTTGGACCTTCTCGGACCTGGCCAATGGCCTCATCGCCATCCCGAACCTCATTGGCCTGCTCCTGCTCTCCGGCCTCGTGGCCCGCGAGACCAAGGCCTACCTAGCCTTTGACCCCAAGCTCAATAAGCCAGTCGATGAGGTGCGCGCGTTCGTAGAGTCCCAGGGGATGGACTGGAAGTAACATAGGCCGCATGCCTCAGTTCCTCGTCGTGGGTGCTGGCGCTGCGCTCGGCGCGGTAGCCAGGTACCTCCTCTCCGCCGCGCTCGGCGGCGGCATGCTCCCGCTGCTCCTTATCAATATCCTCGGCAGTGTCCTCATGGGCTACGTCCGCCCCGGCCCCTTTTGGGGCACCGGCGTGCTCGGCGGTTTCACCAGCTTCGCTACCTTCGCTTTCCTAACCTCCGAGGCCCATTGGGCCGTCGCCCTGGCCTATGTCCTAGCCACCATCGTTGGCTGCGTGGGCGGCTACTTGGCAGGTGACAAGCTGCGATGAATCTTCTCTGCGTCCTTATCGGCGGCTTCATCGGCGGCAGCCTGCGCTATGGCTTTACCCGGCTTGTCCCCGCCCGCTACTGCACTTTCGTGGCGAATATTTTGGGCTCTCTAGCCCTTGGCCTGGCCTATGGTTTCGCCCAGCTTGCCGACGCCCCCCTTCTCCACCCCTTCCTCGCCCTCGGCCTCGCCGGCGGCCTATCCACTTGGTCCACATTGGCGAAGGAACTGGGTGAGATGATCAAACGCAAACAGTGGTGGCGACTGTGCAAATACCTCTTCTGGACCATCGGACTCGGCATCGTTCTAGCCTGGCGCGGCACCATCTGGGCGGCCCGCATTTATCACGGCATATAAGCAAAATGGTCTCATTCTCCACGCGAAGAATGAGACCATTAGCTGTATACCTAGTCTGCGATTGCCTCCAATGGCGGCGTCTTTGCCGCACGGTTCGACGGCCAGACGGCCGCGATAATGCCGACGATAGCCGAGCCTACGAGCATAATGAGCACCATCGCCCACGGAATCTGCGCGGAATCCAATCCCTCATCACCGAGAATCTTGATAAAGGACCAGCCCAAGCCAAGGCCGATAAGGATGCCCATCACCGCGCCAAAGAGCGCAATCTGCACCGACTCAAGAGTGATCATCGTGCGGATCTGGCGGCGCTGCGTACCCACGGCACGCAACATGCCAATCTCCTGGCGTCGCTCAATAACACCCAGGGTCAAGGTATTGACAATTCCCAGCACGGCAATAATCACTGCAAGGGCAAGCAGACCATACAAGATGGAAAGCATCTGGTCGATGAACCCGGCGGCTTGGCCCGCATACTCCTCGCCAGAATTAACCTGAACCACGACCAAATCCTTGACCGAGTCCTCTAGGTTGTGGCGCAGTTCTTCCTTGTCATAGCCTTCCTGGCCCAAGACGCCCACCATTTGGACGGTAAAGGACTTCTTTGGTGCGACCTTTTCCGCCACATCCTGCGAAAGCACCATATTCTGGACCACATCGGTGGGCTTAAAGGTACCGACCAGCTTGGCCTCGGCCTTCTTGTCCTTTTCCGCAGAAGTAACCTTGTAGGTCTCTCCTACCTTCCAGCCGTGTTCCTTGGCAAAATCTTCGGTAGCAATGAAGCCCTTCTCCAAGTTGGCATCGCCCTCGACCATGTCGAGCGCAATCATCGACGACGGATCTCCATCCGCAGTCGTCGTTTGCTGGAATTCTGGACCATAATCCATCGATGCCTGACCATCGACGGTCACCGGAGCCATACCGACGGTAATCACCTTATCGACGCCCTCGGCCTCCGCCGCGCGCTTACCCGTATCCTTCGGCGTCGGGAATTCACCGGAGCTAGGACCGGAAAGCAGGTAATCAGAAGTGATGTTCTGCTCCACGGTATCGGCCACAGAAGACTTCATCGTTGCACCAAGCATGCCAATAGCGGTCACCAGCGCCACGCCCAAAGTTAGCGCGAAGGCAGTGGCGGCGGTGCGGCGCGGATTGCGTCGCGAGTTAGTCGCCGCCAGTGAACCAATAGCGCCAAACGGTGCACCGATTGCCTTGCCCACCGTCGGCACCAGAGGCAGCGACAAAGCAGGGCCGGCCAGGAAGAATCCGACGATGACGCCGAACGCGCCAACGCCGACGAGGATGGCGCGGACGCTGGTTTCGCCGTCGGAAAGCACGCCTGCCAACGCCGCAACAATACCCACCAGCAAGATAGTGGCACCGAAAATCGTGCGTACCTTCAGGGAAGTTCCGGAAGCAGATTCGGTAGTGCGCATTGCCTCCACCGGCTGTACGCGGCCCGCGCGCCGTGCCGGCGCCCACGCGGATACAACCGTCACGATGGTGCCCAAAATAATTGGAACTACGATGGCCGAAACGCTCAGGCCCAAGCCGCCATCGAGTGACATTCCCTGCGCGCTCATGACTGCCTTAATGATTGCGACCAAACCCATACCCGCAATCACGCCAACAATGGAGCCCAGAACGCCAACAATGGCGGACTCCACCACCACCGAGTTTGTAATCTGGCGACGGGAAGCACCCAGCGCACGCAAGAGAGCGAACTCCTTCGTTCGCTGCGCGACAATCATCGAGAAAGTATTCGCAATGATGAAGGTGCCTACCAGCAGCGCAATCAGGCCGAAGGCGATGAGGAAGTAATTGATGAACTTCAAGGCAGAAGACATCATCTCCGAGGTCTCCTCAGCCAGGCGCTCACCCGACTCCGCCTTGACTTCATACTTCTCGTTCAGGTGGTCCACCAAGGCATTCGCATCCACTCCATCGGCTGCAGAAACCTTGAGCTGGCTCGGCTCGCCGTAGCGCTCCAGGTAATCCTTTTCAGCCATGCTCAGCACGATGCTCTCGCCCTGGTCTACCGCGGGCTCCGAGATGCCAGAGACGGTGACTTCATCCTGCTCATCGGGGTGAACCACAGTCAGCTTCTGGCCCACGGAAATGTCGTACTTGTCGGCCGCGGAAGAGTTGATGAGGACCTCGTCCTTACCGCTAGGCTCCTCGCCCTCCTTCAACTTATCGGCGCCACCAACGACCTGGTCTTCCGGGTAGAACGGAACAACACTGGCCGTGCCGCCCTGGGTTTGAAAGGCCTCCGAGTTCTCATCGGCCGCGACAACGGTCTCCGAATCCGCGATATTGATGTTCTTGACATCCTTATCGTCGGCCAACTTCTGGCGCAGCTTGTCATCCAGTTTCGCGCCATTGTCGTCTTTTTGGCTCACCACTGCATCCACGCCGCGGAACTGATTATCCACAGCGGAGTCAAACGTCGACTTCAGCGAATTGGTAAACATAAACGAGCCGGCAATAAACGCGGTGCCCAAAACCACCGCGAGAATCGTCAGCCCAAGGCGCAGTTTATGCGCCACGATATTGCGCAGAGACACTCTACGCATTGCGTTTCCGCGTGCCATTTAGCCCTCAATCTCCGCCATTACCTGGTGAATGGCCTCCATCGTCGGATTGTGCAACTCATTCACAAGCTTGCCGTCAGCAAGGAAAACCACCCGGTCCGCATACGAGGCGGCCTTGGCATCGTGTGTCACGATGACCACTGTTTGGTCGTCCTTATCCACCGCGGTTCGCAAAATGTCGAGCACCTCGGCCGAAGAATTCGAATCCAGGTTGCCCGTTGGCTCATCGCCGAAGATGATTTCCGGCCGAGAAACCAATGCACGAGCACAGGCCACGCGCTGCTGCTGTCCGCCAGACAATTCAGCTGGGCGGTGTTCCAGGCGCTCTGCTAGGCCGAGGCGGCTAGTGACCTCCTCAAACCACTGCTTATCGACGCCCTTACCCGCAATATCCGTAGGCAGCGTAATGTTTTCAGCCGCAGTCAGCGTGGGCACAAGGTTAAAGGACTGGAAAATAAAGCCCAGCCGGTCACGACGCAAGGCCGTAATGTTTTTGTCATTGAGCGCCGACATATCGGTATCACCGATAAATGCTGATCCGGAGGTCGCTGAATCGAGACCAGCCATGGTGTGCATCAGCGTCGACTTACCGGAACCCGATGGGCCCATGATCGCCGTGAATTCGTTCTTGCCGAATTCAATGGATACATGATCAAGAGCGACGACAGCTGTGTCATCGCTTCCGTATTGCTTAAACAAGTCAACGGCGCGAGCCGCAGCATTAGTCATGAGACAAATTCTCCTTGTAAATGGGAAATTACCTATTTAAGTCTAGCGACCGTGGCCCCCGGCCGACATCATCCCTGAGGAGGAAAACGGCATACGAGAGCCCGGCACCACCGTTCTCGTGGGTCACACACTGCGGGCTCCGGCCTACTCCCTAGCCCTCCTTTCGCTGTGTTCGTTGTTGTTGGTGTGTGAGGTATTGGGCCCAGGTGTGGTTCCAGTGGGTGTGGTGTGTGGCTAATGGTCCCGTGGGGTGGTCTAGTTGGTAGGTGCCATCGCGGTGGAGCCAGGCGATGGTTCCGGTAATCGGGTCGAGGATGTAATGGACTCTGCGGTCGGTTTTGATGTTGTGGTGGTGTTGGCAGAGGTTTACTAAATTATCTGGGCTGGTAGGCCCGCCAAGGTGGTATTCGATGCGGTGGTCGAGTTGGCACCTAGTGGCGGGGACGGTACAGCCGGGCCAGCGGCAGGTGGCGTCTCTGCCTTGGGTGTAGGCGCGGATGTCGGTGGTGGGGGTGTATGAGTCTGTCTCGTCGGCGTTGAGTCGGCGGATGAAGGTGTTGTCTGTGGGGGCGTGGTTGAGGTTTATCCATCCGGCACCGGGGTGGAAGACCAGGTTGGTCTCGGGGTTGGTGGTAAACGTGTTGATGGCAACGCTGGTGTGGGTGTCTTCGAGTATGAGGTCGATGAGTGCTTGTGCGGCGGTGGTGGTGGCCTGGTTGGTGTAGGCGTCGATGTGGCGGGCGATGATGGTGGCGGTGGCGCTATCGCAGGTTAGCGTTAGTGTGGTGGTGTTATCGGGGTTGTAGTTGATGCGCAGGCGTGGTTCGGGTTGTTGTTCTTTGTCTTCGGGGCGCAGGTGGGTGTCGATGAAGGTGCGGATGAAGCGGCGCAGGTCGGCGTCGGTGGGGACGGTTTGGTTGGGTGTGGTGGGGGTGAGGAAGTCTGCGAGTGCGGCGTCGATGGCTTCGAGGTGGTCTGGGTTTTTGTCTAGGCGGGTGAGTTCGCGGTCGATGATGCGCAGTTTGGTCAGGTCGAGTATCCAATGCTGGCCTTGGACTTCGGTGACTAGGGGTAGTTGGCGCATGCGGAAGTGAGCGCGCAGGAAGCCTAGGAGCTTGTGGTAGGAGATGCCGAGGTCTTTGGCGAGGCTGGTGAGACTCAGGTCGACGTCGTCGTCTAGTTGGGGGAGGATGGCGCGGTAGAGGAACCAGGAGGTTTTGCGTGTGTAGGTGCCGGCTTTGCCGATGTGGTTGCCGGGTGCGTTGGTGGTGTAGAACGCTTCCGGCACATCACCATCGTCTAGGGCCTCGGTGTCGGGGTGGTCACCTATGAGGAGGGTGTCTGGGTAGTCGAGGGTGGTATCTGGTTCGGGCGGGGCAAGTGTGGCAGTCATAAGCAGGACACTCCAGCAGAGAAGAACAGGGTTCGTATGTATTTTCTAACGAATGCCTTTATAGTATCCCGACTGGTGGACATGTGACCCCGGTGGGGGTGTTTATGTTCGAATAAGGTGTCCTAAATCCGCAGGGAACCCCAGAGTCGCGCCACGACCAGCAACGGGGGTAAAAGCAAAGGTTTAGGGTTCGTCGCCTACTACACCCCGGCGGCACGCGGCTCGCTACGTGTTCCGTTGCGTGATGCTTGCTCCCCGCAAAACGTGAAAGAAGGGAAGAGGACGGTGGGTGTTCCGTTCTCTTCCCTTCTTTTGGGTTATTAAATTATCTATTGTTGTTTGGTGTCGGCGGTGACTTACTCTCCCACAACCTCCCGGTTGCAGTACCATCAGCGTGTGCAGGCTTAGCTTCCGGGTTCGGAATGGGACCGGGCGTTTCCCTGCAGCTATTGA
>NZ_JAKRNB010000023.1:0-38537 GCF_022347395.1 Corynebacterium sp. ACRPF | reverse complement strand
CGACAACGCTATCCCAACCGAGTACGAACACTCGATAGGAATCAGAAAAGGCCCCATGAAGTAACTAACCGTGTACCCGCCCGCGACACGCCGAGCGGACACACATTCTGCTACTTAACCCATTTTCGCAGTTACCCCTGCCCCCAATTGAGCAATAAAACAAAAAGAAGGCCTACCGATTCGGTAGGCCTTCCTTTTTCAGCGAGCGTTAAAGCTCAGAGCTGAAAGATGTTCTTATGCGAACATGCCGAGCAGCTGGGAAGCGCCCTTAGCAATCTGAACGAGCGGCTCGATCAGGGTTGCGTAGATGTTCAGGTCGTTTGCGAACTCGGAAGAACCGATTGCGAAGTTAATGAAGCCGTCCATTTTATCTCCTTAGGACTAGTATTTGAAGATTGAAGATCAGAACCTAAAAGGCCCCGATGAGAAGTAAATGAATTACTTGTTCTCAGTAATCAGGGAAGAGGTGCCTGGGAAGAAATCAGCTGCCTCAGGCTCGGAGGACAGGAAGTCGAAGGCCAAGATGGTGTTCTGGAAGAAGGAACCAACGTTGCCCAGGACCTTGCCCCAGCCTTCCCAGGTGTCTACGAAGTTGTCGAGGTGGGTGATAACGTTAGAGAGATCCATATTTGAACTCCTAAAATAGATCCGAAGCTTTTGCCGCGGAGGGGTTTGCAGTTTGCAGACACCCTCAGTGGGCGTCACATGATTTATTTTGGCACAAGTTTGGACGAAATCAAGTCAAATTCGCATGAACGTTCCGACACACTGGCAACTTGATAAGGATGGGGTTATAAGTTATGGCAGTCATTAAAAACTTTTTACCCCAACTCAAAGTCCACTGAACTGGGCTTTTTCGCCACACCCCAAATAGATAAGTGAATTAAAACTTAACACTGTAACGCTTTTCCGTGTAACGAACGATAGATAGGCCTGAAACTCCACCCCTGAGAGCGAAAAACTTTTATAAATTTCTGCCCTTCAGTTACCCCTATACGGGGTCACTGGGGCGCATGGTTCAGGTGTTAAAAGCTGTGGCGGTAATTGTTAAGCCATTAAACACGGTAAAGGTCCAGGGTATCCGTTAACCTGCAGACCAGATCGAAACCAACTATGACAAGCATTTTCGGACAGGTTTCTCGCATAGACGGGACATCGCCATATCGCATCGCTCAAGCAAGACAGTGCAGACACGCGGAAGCGCCCTGCTCATGCGCTCTAAAGCACACTAGCAGGGCGCTCAAAAGGGGCTAGGAGGCTCTGAGAGCCGTATCCTAGATCTTATCGGGGCCTTATCTAGAAGCCCATGCCGCCCATGGCATCAGCATCCGGCATGCCGTTGTTGGCACCGGCTGGCTCAGGCTTATCAGCAACAACAGCCTCGGTAGTCAGGAACAGAGCTGCAATGGAGGCAGCATTCTGCAGGGCGGAGCGGGTGACCTTAACCGGGTCATTGATGCCAGCCTCCATGAGGTTGACGTACTCGCCGGTAGCAGCGTTCAGGCCTTGGCCTGCCGGCAGAGAGGCGACCTTATCGGCGACAACGCCAGGCTCCAGGCCAGCATTGTGCGCAATCTGCTTCAGCGGTGCAGACAGAGCCTCGCGGACGATCTTGACGCCGGTAGCCTCGTCGCCCTTGAGGTCATCCAGGGAATCCAGGACAGAAGCAGCCTGCAGCAGCGCTACGCCGCCGCCGGCAACGATGCCTTCTTCCACGGCAGCCTTTGCGTTGCGGACTGCGTCCTCGATGCGGTGCTTGCGCTCCTTGAGCTCGACCTCGGTTGCGGCGCCGACCTTGAGGACGGCAACGCCGCCGGAGAGCTTAGCCAGGCGCTCCTGCAGCTTCTCGCGGTCGTAGTCGGAGTCAGAGCTTTCGATCTCGGCACGGATCTGCTTGATGCGGCCGTCGATCTGCTCCTGGGAACCAGCGCCCTGAACGATGGTGGTCTCGTCCTTGGTGACGACAACCTTGCGTGCCTGGCCCAAGTACTCGAGCTCGGCGGTCTCGAGGGAGAGGCCGACCTCCTCGGAGATGACCTGGCCACCGGTGAGGATGGCCATGTCCTGCAGGGTGGCCTTGCGGCGGTCGCCGAAGCCCGGTGCCTTAACCGCAACGGACTTGAAGGTGCCACGGATCTTGTTCACAACGAGGGTGGACAGGGCCTCGCCCTCAACGTCCTCAGCGATGATGAGCAGCGGCTTGCCGGACTGCATGACCTTCTCCAGCAGCGGAACCAGGTCCTTGATGTTGGAGATCTTGGAGGAAACCAGCAGGATGTACGGGTCCTCCAGGACTGCCTCCTGGCGCTCCATGTCGGTGGCGAAGTAGCCGGAGATGTAGCCCTTATCAAAGCGCATGCCCTCGGTAACCTCAAGGTCAACGCCGAAGGTGTTGGACTCTTCCACGGTGATAACGGAGTCCTTGTTTACGGAGCCGTTGCCCACGGTGTACATGGCCTCGGCGATCTTCTCGCCGATGGCCGGGTCAGCAGCGGAGATGCCAGCGGTGGTAGCAATCTGCTCCTGGGTTTCTACTTCCTTGGCGGAAGACAGCAAGGAGTCCACAACCTTCTTGGTTGCGGTCTCGATGCCGCGCTTGATGCCCATTGGGTTGGAACCTGCGGCTACGTTGCGCAGGCCCTCACGTACCAGAGCCTGTGCCAGCACGGTTGCGGTGGTGGTGCCGTCGCCTGCGACGTCGTCAGTCTTCTTGGCAACTTCCTTGACCAGCTCGGCGCCGATCTTCTCGTAAGCATCCTCGAGCTCGATTTCGCGAGCGATGGAAACACCGTCATTGGTAATGGTCGGGGCGCCCCAGGACTTTTCCAGGACGACGTTGCGGCCCTTGGGGCCGAGGGTGACCTTGACGGCGTCGGCAAGCGTGTTTAGGCCGCGCTCAAGGCCGCGGCGGGCCTCTTCATCAAAAGCGATAATCTTTGCCATTGTGTTTGTGCTCCTTGGTTTATTGAGGACGACACTCACGTCTTTCTCGCTGCGGACGCCCGCGACGGCATGGCTGGTGAGTGTGAACCAACCTCAACCACAACGAAGTAGATTGATCTAGCACTCATACTGTGCGAGTGCTAACGACCATTCTGGCACTCTCCCACCGCGACTGCAAGAAAAAATGGCGCCCCCGCGAAGGGACGCCATTATATTAAGGAATGGATCAGAAACTAGGAGCTCTTCACCGTGCGCTTGGTCCAGCGGTAGATGAACGTCAGCGCGATAATAAAGAGGATCACGCCCACCACGGTGGCGGAGGCACCACCCTCAAAGATTTCCAGCGGGCTCTCGCCGCCCGCGGCGGCGATGATGCCGGCGTTGACCACGCCAAAGAGGGACTCACCCACAATGAGGCCGGTGGCCAGGAGGGTACCCATACGCTTGGCAAACTCCGGGTGGGATTGCTTCGCGGCCCACTTGTCATAGAAGGTGCCCAAGATGGCACCAATGGGGATGACGATGGTCAGGGCGGCCGGTAGGTACATGCCCATACCGGCGGCCAGCGGGGACAGCGAGTACTTATCGGTGAACTTGCGCAGGAGCTCGTCAATAATAATAAGGACAGCGCCAATGGCCATACCGATGAAGATAAGGTTCCAATCCAACGAGCTATCGAAGATGCCGGAGGCAACGGAGGACATCAGGGCCGCCTGCGGGGCGGCCAAGGCGTCTTCGCCAGCGCCTTCCATGCCTTGGAAGCCGAAGCCATTGAGCATGACCTGCAGAATCGGCGGGATGACCAGGGAGCCGAAGACCACGCCGATGATGAGCGCTACCTGCTGCTTCCACGGAGTAGCGCCGACGAGCTGACCGGTCTTGAGGTCCTGCAGGTTGTCATTGGAGATGGTGGCAATGCCAAAGACAATGGCCGCGGTGAAGAGCGTATAGGCCACCAAAGACAGAGGATCCGCGGTGGTGCCGCGGGTGACGGCCGCGATGAGCAGCGAGGCGGCGAGCACGGCGATGATGCCGATGGAGGAAATTGGCGAGTTAGACGCACCAATCAGGCCGGCCATGTAGCCACACACGGAGGCGATAATCAGGCCTACCAGCAGGGTAAAGAGGACGGAGACGGTAATGAGCACGGCCATGTGGTCGTGAATATCGGTACCGCGCACAAAGTCCCACAACAGCAATGCGATAGGCACCATGAACGCCACGATGGTGGTGGCGACATATGGGAAGGGAATATCACGCTCGGTAACGTCCACAGCTGAGCCGGACTTGCGGGCGCGCGAGGAGGCTAGAGACTGACGGATGCCCACAGCAATGGGAGCGGCGATCTTCAGCAGGGTCCAAATGGCGGCGATGGCCATGGTGCCCACGCCGATGAAGCGGATGTCATCGGAGAAGGTGGTATCGACGACGTCGGCAAGCGCGGTGGCGCCCGTAATATCGCCGGTGGTGAAAATAGGCAGCAAGATGAAGTAGGAAATCACCACGCCTACCAGCATGGCAATGCCTACCGGCAGGCCCACCAGGTGGCCCACGCCGATAAGCGCGGTGGACAGGCTGGTGCCCAGGGTGGTCGCGCCAGCGCCGAGCTTGAAATAGGCGGTGACCTCGGAGGCGGCGGCCTTCATTGCGGTCAGCAGCGCCATGACGGCCGAGGTAATGCCACCCGCGACGATGACGCGCAGGCCCTTGGCATTTTCTTCCTGGCTGGTGCCGGAGGTATTTTCATCGCCCACCTTGAGGACCTCGGCCGCGGCGACGCCTTCCGGGTAGGGAAGATCGGAGCCGGTGACCAAAGCGCGGCGCAGCGGGATGGAATACATCACGCCCAGCACGCCGCCGATGATGCACACGCCGGCCGTCTGCACGAAGCCAAAGCCCTGCCAGTACCCCACCATCACCAGGCCCGGGAGGACAAAGATGATGGCAGACAAGGTGCCCGCGGCAGAGGCAATGGTCTGCACAATGTTGTTTTCTTTAACATTGTGGCCCTTGAACCGGCGCAGCACCGCCATGGAAATCACGGCGGCCGGGATGGAGGTAGCAAAGGTCAAGCCCACCTTCAGGCCTAAGTACACATTGGCGGCGGTGAAGATGAGGGTAATCAGGCCACCGATGATGATGCCGCGCAGAGTCAGCTCGGGCAGGGAGGCCTTGGAACCTGCGGCGGATGGTGCGTTCGCCATGCCAGGTCCTTTCTATTCTCGGCTATGAAAGTTTCTTATTTCACCCACGCAGCGGGCCGCAGCCAGCTACGTCCGTTTCTGCCTGTTTGGTACCGGTTTCTTTCCTCGGTTTGAGTCCGAACGGACAGAATCCGCACAGGGTGGAATGAATAAATTTTAGTTCACCACCCCAGCGTTTTCCTATTCCGGTTGCTCTATAGCTTGGGGCGGGCGGGTACCGTAGAGACCATGACTGCACTTAATGAAAGCATTCACAACGATCGCGAGACCATTTTCCGCCAGCTCAGCGAGCTCGTGGCCTTTAACTCCGTCCACGACGAGGCAGGTTTGGAAGACCAGACCAAGGGCGCAAGCCAGTGGGTTAAGTCCGCACTGGAAGAGGCTGGAGTGAGCGTGGAAACCATCACCACGGCCGATGGCTCCACCGCCATCTTGGGTGAGCGCAAGGGCGATGAGGGCGCCAAGACGGTACTGCTGTACTCCCACTATGACGTGGTGCCGGCCGGTAACCGCGAGGCTTGGGAATCCGATCCGTTCACCCTGACCGAGCGCGCGGCCGCCGATGGCTCCACCCGCTGGTACGGCCGCGGCGCCGCCGATTGCAAGGGCAATGTGGCCATGCACCTGGCCGCCCTGCGCGCGGTGGACAATAACGGCGGCACCAAGGTGAACCTGAAGTACCTCATCGAGGGCTCTGAGGAGCGCGGCGGCGAGGGCCTGTCCCAGCTCATCAAGGATCGCCCGGAGCTTTTTGCTGCCGACGCCATCCTCATCGCCGATGCCGGCAACGCCGCTGTGGGCCAGCCGACCTTGACCACGTCCCTTCGTGGCGGCGCGCAGATTGGCGTGCAGGTCGATACCTTGGCCTCCGCCGTGCACTCCGGCCAGTTTGGCGGCGCGGCACCGGATGCCGCCAAGGCGCTAATGCGCGCCATCGACTCCCTGTCCGATGAATACGGCCGCACCGTTATCGACGGCGTGGATACCACCGCCGAGTGGTCCGGCCAAGAGTACCCAGCCGAGGCCTTCCGCGCCGATGCGCAGCTGCTGGAGGGCACTAAGATCATGGGCGAAGACGACCCAGCCGGTGCCACCCCGGTGGCCAACATGGTCTGGTCCCGCCCGGCCATTACCGTGACCGGCTTTACCTCCACCCCGGTGTCAGAGGCCGTCAACGCCGTGCCCGCCACCGCTTCCGCGCAGCTCAACCTGCGCGTTCCGGCCGGTGCCGATGCCGCTGCGATTGCCGACGCCGTCTGCGATCACCTCCGCGCCCACACCCCATGGGGCGCCCACGTTAAGGCCGAAGTGCTTGAGGCCAATGCCGGTTTTGCCACCGATCCAGAAAAGCCCGCCGCTGCACTACTGGGCGAGTGCCTTTCCGAGTCCTATGGCACGGACACCGCCGCACAGGGCATGGGCGGTTCCATCCCGCTGACCACCGAGCTGCAAGAGGCTCACCCCAAGGCGGAGATCGCTCTCTACGGCGTGGAGGAGCCAAAGTGCACCATCCATTCGGCCAATGAGTCCGTCGATCCCACCGAGATCGAGAACATCGCTGCCGCAGAAGCGCTCTTCTTGCAGCGCTACGCCTAAGGACTCACCCCTCCCGGCCGCTGCGGCCGTCGCGGCTGCCACCGCTTCGGTTTAGCGGCTTGCCGCCAACTCCCTGCGTCCCGAACCGATGGGATGCGGGGTTTCTTTCTGCTCTAAGACGGCCCGAAATAGCGGCATATAATACAGTGCACAAAATTTTTCCTTTCAAAGCCGTGGAAGAACCGGTAAAGTGGCAAAAAGTTGGCCCCGCGCTCGGCCATGTTGCTTGCACTGTGCCGCCGCGGCGTACTCAACGGCGCGCGGCTCGTGAATGTTCTCGCCTCTCGTCAGTTGTGTGCTCGTGGTATTCGCGGCAGCGGGGTATAAGAACGTGACACAACCATAAGGAGCGTAGTAACCAACGTGCTATTACTTCTGGGTGCTCTCATCGCCGCAACCGTGGCCGCACCGCTACTCATCATGCGGATGGGGCGCCCGGCTTTTGGCATTCTGGCACTGGTTCCCGCCGCTGGGTTCGTATGGACACTCGCGCTTTTTCTGCGCGGAACGTTCAAGGACGGCGGTGGTGTGGACTACACCGTGGCTTGGATGCCGTCCGCGAACCTAAGTTTTGACCTGCATCTGGACGGTTTGGGCGCCCTTTTTAGCCTGATCATCTTGGGCATGGGCGCACTGGTACTGGTGTATTGCTGGGGCTATTTCGATGGCACGCGGCGGCGCTTAGCGATGTTCGCCGCACAAATGGTGGGCTTTGCCACCGCCATGTTTGGGCTGGTGGCCGCGGATAGCTTCCTGCTGATGTATGTGTTTTGGGAAATTACCTCCGTGCTGTCTTATCTCTTGGTCAGCTACTACGCGGAGCGTGCCTCTTCCCGCCGCGCCGCGCAGCAGGCACTCATGGTCACCGCACTGGGCGGGCTGTCCATGCTCATGGGCATCATCCTGCTCGGACGCCAGACCGGGGCGTGGACCTTTAGCGATATCGCCGCCTATCAGCACTTTGCCCAGACGCCATTTGTCACAGTCGCCATCGTGCTCATCTTGGCGGGCGCGCTGACGAAGTCCGCAATCGCGCCGGCACACTTCTGGTTGCCGGGTGCGATGGCGGCGCCGACTCCGGTCTCGGCCTACCTGCACTCAGCAGCGATGGTAAAAGCCGGAATCTACTTGGTCGCGCGCTTGGCCCCCTCAATGTATGAGGTCGCCACCTGGCACGTGGTGGTTATCTCCCTTGGCGTATTTACCATGCTGCTGGGCGGTTGGATGGCGCTCAAGCAGCGCGACCTGAAGCTGGTGCTGGCCTATGGCACCGTCTCCCAGCTGGGGTTTATCACCTCCATCGCGGCCGTGGGCTCGCGCGAGGCCATGCAGGCTGGTCTCGCGCTGACCTTTGCGCACTCGCTATTTAAGGCCGCGCTCTTTATGGTCGTCGGCACTATCGACCACTGCTCGGGCACGAGGGATATCACCAAGCTTTCCGGCTTGGGCCGCAAGGAGCCGTTCCTCTTCGGCATTGCGATCATCTCTGGCCTGTCCATGGCTGGCGTCCCACCGCTCTTTGGCTTCGTGGCCAAGGAGGCCGTGCTGGAAGCCACCATGCACGAGGAGCTACTGGCCGGCATGCCGCGCAATATGATGCTCGTGGCCTATGTCCTCGGCTCCATCCTCACCATGGCTTATACTCTGCGCTTCTTGTGGGGTGCCTTTGCTACCAAGCCGGAGGTTAATGGCACGGAGCCAGCAGAGGCCGTCGCCAAGATGCATCCCGTCACCATGGGGCTGTGGCTCTCCCCCGCCGTGCTCACTGCTTTAACTGTGGCGCTCGGCGTATTCCCCAAGCCACTCTCGGCGGCCTTTGACCAGCACCTCAATTCCACCTTCGACCCCAAGCCACATAGCGAACTGGCATTGTGGCATGGCTTTAACGTGGCACTGGGCCTCTCGGCGCTCATTATCGTTGCCGGTATCATCCTGCACTGGCAACGGCAGGTGCTAGAAAAATGGCAATTCTCCTACCCCGCTCTGGGCAATGCGAATGATGCCTATGATTCGGTCATCGCTCATCTGCGCAAGCTCTCGCTGCACACGACGGCAACCACGCAACGCGGTTCCCTGCAGCTGAACTTGACGGTCATCTTTGCCACGTTGATGCTGCTACCGCTAGCCATGCTCATTAAAGGTGACCTCACCGATATCCGCATGATCGTGGCGGAAAATCCTTGGCAGGTAGTGGCCGCCTTCATCATCATGGTGGCCGCTGTGGCCGCTACGGTAACCGATAATCGCTTGTCCGCCGTCATTATCGTTGGCGTAACCGGCTATACGCTTTCCTTCATATTTGCGCTGCATGGCGCTCCGGATCTGGCGCTTACCCAGCTGCTGACGGAGACCATCGTGATGGTACTTTTCATGCTGGTGCTGCGCCGCATGCCGGCCTCCACCGAGTGGAAGCAGGATCCCAAAATGGGGCGCCTACGCGCGTGGCTTTCGGTGGGCACGGGCCTGACGGTAACCGTGGTGGCGATGTTTGCCATCAACGCGCGCCAGTCCAAGCCCATCTCTGAGTTCATGCCGGATCTGGCCAAGGAGATTGGCCACGGCGCCAATACCGTCAATGTTTTGCTGGTGGACCTGCGCGCATGGGATACCTTTGGCGAGATCACGGTCATCATCATCGCTGCGTTGGGCGTGGCCTCTCTGATTTATCGCACCCAGTCCTTCGCCCGCGCGAGCCGCCGCCCCACCCTGCAAGTTACTGGGCGGCGCTGGCTGGCAGCCGGCGTGGAATCAGAGCAGGCGCTCAACCGTTCGCTGATGATCGATGTCTCTACCCGCGTACTCTTCCCGTCTATGGTCGCGATTTCCTTCTATTTCTTCTTCGCGGGCCATAATGCACCAGGTGGCGGCTTCGCCGGTGGCCTCGTCGCCGCGCTGGCTCTTATCCTGCGCTACCTGGCTGGCGGGCGCGCAGAGCTGGATGAAACCCTGCCTATCGACGCCGGCCGCACCATGGGTACCGGACTCTTCCTATCCGCGGTGGCCGTGGTGGCCCCAATGTTCTTTGGGCACCCACCGCTTACCAGCGGGTACACCTCGCCGGAGATTCCGCTCATCGGCAAGGTTTCGCTGCCTTCGGCGTTGGTATTCGATGCGGGCGTCTACCTCATCGTCGTGGGCCTTACGCTCTACATCCTGAATTCCTTGGGTGCCAAGTTGGATGAGGAAGAGGAAATGCGTAAGCAGCGCGCCCGCGATCGTGCCCGCTCGCTGGCCCGGCAGCAACGCCAACGCACCGCCAAGCAAAAGGCGCAACGGGCGCAACGCAAGGAAAAGAAACAAGCCGCCACAGCAAGCACAGCCGCGACAACAGGAAAGGAGAAATAAAATGGAAGCCAACCTCTTCCTCCTCCTGGCCGCGGGCGTACTCGTCGCGGCAGGCGTCTACCTGCTGCTGGACCGCACCATGACCAAGATGATGTTGGGCTTGTTGCTATTAGGCAATGGAGCCAACCTCTTCCTGCTGCAGTCCGGCGGCTCGGCCGGTTCCCCGCCTATCGACGGCCGCGAGTCGGAGCCTTACGGCGCCGAGATTGCGGATCCACTGGCGCAGGCGATGATTCTTACCGCCATCGTTATCTCCATGGCACTTACGGCCTTCATCCTTACGTTGGCCTACCGCCAGTACCGCTACCGCACGGACGATGTCATTGAAGATGACGCGGAGGATACCGCGATTGCGGCTAAGGCTGCGCGCCCTGGCAATGTGGCCGCCAACCCAGACCACGATGCGTCCAATGATCCGACCACGGGCCGCGCCACCAAGCAAGGCGATAACTTCGGACCCGAATCCTTCGAGCAACCAGTAAAGGGGGCCGACGATGAGTGAGACCGTACAGCCGCTTGTCGATGTCCTCTTTCCCTACATCGGCTACCTCATTCCGCTGCCCATTATCATCCCGGCGGTGGCCGCGGCCCTCGCCTTGATTTTTTGCCGCATCCCCAATGCGCAGCGCCAGATCGTGTTCTTCTCGCTGCTCATTACCGCAGTGGTTAATGCCATCCTCATTCTCATTGCTGATTTTGAGGGCATCCAAACGCTACAGGTAGGTGGCTGGGACGCCCCAGTGGGCATCACGCTCGTGGCGGATCGCCTCTCTGCGGTGATGCTCTTTACGTCCTCCGTGGTGCTGTTTTCTGTCATTTGGTACGCCATTTCCCAGGGCGTGCGCGATGGCACCAAGGACGAGCCGGTGGCCGTCTTCTTGCCCACCTACATGCTGCTGACCATGGGCGTTAATATCTCCTTCTTGGCAGGCGACCTCTTCAATCTCTACGTGGGCTTCGAGGTCTTCCTCGTGGCGTCGTATGTGCTGTTGACCCTGGGTGCCTCGGCCGGTCGCGTGCGCGCCGGTGTGGGCTACGTGATGGTGTCGATGGCCTCGTCCATGATTTTCTTGCTCGCGTTGGGCTTTGTATATTCCTCCGTGGGCACGATGAACATGGCGCAGATCGGCCAGCGCATGCAGGACATCCCGGAAGGAACTCGCACCGCCATCTTTGCCACGCTGCTCGTCGCCTTCGGTATTAAGGCGGCCGTGGTTCCGCTGGACGCCTGGCTGCCGGACTCGTATCCCACAGCGCCGTCGCTAGTCACGGCCGTATTCGCCGGCCTGCTGACCAAGGTGGGTGTCTACGCCATCATCCGCGCCCGCACTTCCGTCTTCACCGCTGGTGGGCTCGATACCGTGCTCATGTGGGTCGCCCTCGCCACGATGTTGGTGGGCATCCTGGGCGCAATTGCGCAGTCCGATATTAAGCGCCTGTTGTCCTTTACCCTGGTCAGCCACATTGGCTACATGATTTTCGGTGTTTCCCTCGGCACCGCCCAGGGCCTGTCCGGCGCCATCTTCTACGCCGTGCACCACATTCTGGTTCAAACCGCGCTATTCCTGGTGGTCGGACTGGTTGAGCGCCAGGCCGGTACCTCGTCGCTGCGCCGCCTGGGTTCGCTGATGTACTCGGCCCCGCTGATCGGAATTTTGTATTTCATCCCGGCCATTAACCTGGGCGGTATCCCACCGTTTTCCGGATTCTTGGGCAAGGTCATCTTGCTGCAGGCCGGTGCTAATGAGGGTTCCTGGATGGCATGGGTGCTCATCGTCGGTGCGGTGGTTACCTCGCTGCTGACCCTCTACGTCATGATGCTGGTGTGGGCCAAGGGCTTCCAACGCGACCGCGCCGATGCCCCGGAAGGCAACGTGGCTCTCGCGCGCCCCGCCCCGCTTTCCGATATCACCGATGAGGTGGAATTTTCCGCCCGCCAGGATGTGGGCCGCGTGCCCTTTGGCATGATTGCTTCTACTACCCTGCTGGTGGCCGCGTCCACCTCCATTACCTTCCTGGCCGGCCCAATGTCCGGCGTGACTTCCCGCGCTGCCGAATCCGCACAAGATACTTCTATCTACCAGTACGCGGTATTGGGCGACCGCGCGGATGATCCCACCCGCCACCTCAACCAGAAGGAGCGCTACACCGGCGGCGCGGACTCCTATGAAAATCGCCGCAGCCCCTCCCCTGAGGCGGAGCCTCCGGCCTCACCGGACTTAGATGCCCGCACCGACCCAGAAGCCGGTGGCCGCGATTCGCATTCCACGGATGTAAAGTCCCCGGACGCCGCCAAGAGGAAGGATATTAGCGATGACTAACACGCGCTTTTCCGGTCTGCGCCACCGCTTCCGCCCGTGGTTCATCGTCTGGCTGGTAGTCATGTGGTGCATGCTCATGGGCGAGGTCACCGTGGGCAACCTGGTGGCAGGGCTTATCATCGGCGTCGTCATTGTCTTTGCCCTGCCGCTGCCAGCCATGCCTATCACCGGCATCGACGTCTCTTGGGGCAAGCTCATTGTGTTCATGCTCCGCTGGTTCTGGGAGTTGTTCTACGCCTCGCTCAAGGTGGGCTGGCTGGCCGTGCGCCCGCAGCCGGTGCCCAAGACCGCCATCTTGGAGCTGCCCATGCGCTTGGATAATGAGTTCGTACTCTCCCTGGCCGTAACGCTGTATAACCTGCAGCCAGGCGGCACGGTGACCGATATCGACATTGCCAACCGCATGATTACCGTCCATATCTTAGACGCCCGCGATGAGGCCCAGATTCAGCGCGAAATCGGTGCCGTGGCCCACCTTGAGGCCTCATTCATCGACATCTTTGAAAGGAGCCACCCCTAATGGATCCGCAGATCTATAACGCGATTTTGCTGGTGGCCGCCGCGCTGCTGGTGGTCTCCTTCCTCATCACCGTCTGGCGTATTGTCACCGGCCCCAATTCGCTGGACCGCTTGGTGGGCATGGATGGCTTTACCGCGATGTTCCAGTGCGCGCTGGCTACCTATATGTGCTGGTCACTTAACACGACCGTGGTCTCAGCCATGCTGGTCATTGCGCTGCTGGGATTCATCTCCACCGTATCCGTCACCAGGTTTAGGAAGAGGGATAGCCAATGAGCTGGTCCTTTATTGCAGATGTACTCTCGCTCATCCTCATTATTGGCGGCAGCGTCCTCACCTTGGCCGCAGCCATCGGCATCGCTCGGTTCAAGGACACGATGTCTCGTGTACACGCGGTAAGCAAGCCACAAACCACAGGGCTTATCCTCACCATCCTCGGCGCCATCATACGCATCACTGGCGCGGAATCCTTCAGCGTAGCCGAGCGCGGGGATTTAGGAATACTCGTTTTGCTGGTACTGTTTGCCATGTTCACTAGCCCGGTAACCGCGCAGCGCACCTCACGTATTGCACGCCGTGAGGGTCTGTACGGCACCGAGGAATCCATGTCCCGCAACGACCGACCCGCCGCGAAGTCGCTGCGCCGCAAGTAGGAGACGCTTTTCACCGTGAAAAAGCTTTATGGGCTTCCCACTATGGTGGCTTTGCTCGCCGCTCTTATCGGCGTCATCGTCTACCGCTTCAGCATCTTCGACGGCAATAGCGCTTTTGTGTGGCGCGTTCCCCTGGATCTGAAGATTTATTGGCTCGCCGGCGGCGAGGTGGCCCAAGGCGCGGACCTCTACGATAACGCCTATATTGGCGACCTGCCTTTTACCTATCCACCCTTTTCCGGCACTCTTTTCACGTGGCTTTCCACGCTTGCCGACGCCCCCTTGATCCTCCTCTGGCAAGGCGGCACCGCCCTCGCCTTGTTCACGGTTATTATGCTGGTCCTGCGCGAGCGCGGCCTCAAGCTCTCCCCGGCAATTTGGCTGCTGGGCATCTTGCTGCTGTGCTGCACCCCGGCGAATGAACCGGTGCACGGCACCTTATTCTTTGGCCAGATCAACATCTTTTTGATGCTGCTGGTGGCCTTGGACATCCTCCCGCGCAAGCGCGCTCTTCCCGGCATCGGCATTGGTTTGGCCGCGGGTATGAAGCTCACCCCGGCCTATATGGGTCTGGTCTTGCTCTTCCAGAAGCGCTGGTGGCAAGCGATCATCGCCATCCTTACCTTCGCGGTGACCGTTGCCATTGGTTTCGTGACCATTCCGGATGCCGCCGATTTCTGGACCGACGCTATCTTTAAGTCCTCCCGCGTGGGCGAGCACACCAACCCAGGTGCGCAGTCCATTCGCTCGGTGATGGTCCGCGCATGGGGCATCGATGGCGGCTGGATCTGGCTCGCCGCCGTGGTCGTGGTCTTCATCTTGACCTGCCTGGCGCTGCGCACCGCGATGAAGCACCGCAATAAATCCGCCGCACTCGCGCTTGCCGGCATCAGCTCCTGCTTGGTCTCCCCCTTCTCTTGGTATCACCACTGGGTGTGGACGGTGCCGCTGGCCGTCGTCGTGCTGGTTGCCGTCAACCAAGGTCTGGGCAAGCGCCTGCCCGGCATCCTCGGCGCGCAGGTCGCTGGCCTCGTGTCGGTGCTCGCTATGTGTGCGGTAACCATGCCGTTTATCTCCGCACCCGTGTGGCTATCTGCGGCTAGCCGCTCGCTCAACCACTGGGATCTGCAGCCGTGGGGAACGTTGGCCTTCACCGGCGCCGGCGTCCTCTTTATCGCCTTCTACGCGGTGTGGGGTTTTATTCCTGGCAACCAGCCGGAAGAGGAAGCGCCCGCCCCGGGCCGCCACCACTTACCTGCGCAGCCCACTGGCGCAAAGCCCGCTGGTGCGCAACCTGCTTCCGCGGAGGCCGGGGCACTCCCGGCGCGCTCGTTTAATACGGCAGCTACGAGCCGGAGGGGCCAGGGTCATCCACGGGCAGCGCAACCCGTCAGCGATGAAACGGCAGAAATGCCCGCGGTAGGGCCGGAAACCCGCGCGTTCCCGGCGGCTCAGGACATCACCGATATCCCCGATATCCCGGCCTACGGTCGCCATTCACGCTCCGAGGACTAGCCCCGGGCCCGCCTGCCCGCCGCTTTAGAGCGGGCGGAAGGTGTGCAACTCGCGGCAGGTCTCTTCGACCACCTCGCGCCAGCTGCCCGTCTCTTTAAAGAGACGGCGCTGCCGCTCATAGCCGGCTCCGCCATCGATAATTTCGTGGATGAGCTTTAACTCGTTGACGCATCCCAGCTCGCGCGCAATGGGGCTAAACTCATCCACCATCTCCGCTAACTCGTCCTTAACCCAGGCCTCATCGGTCTCGCGGGAGGTAATCACCAGCGCGTCCATGCCATAGCGGGCACCGCGCCACTTATTTTCTGCCACGTGCCAGGGCTGCAGGGTGGGAAGGGGCTCCGCGGCGTCGATAAGCCGGTCGTAGTACACCACCAAGCAGTGAGTGAGCGCCACGATGGCGGAGAGCTCGCGCAGGTTGGACGTCGCATCAGAGACGCGCACCTCCACCGTGCCCCACTTGGACGCCGGCCGAATATCAAAGTGCATGGAACCGGTGTGATTAATAACGCCGGAAATGGCCTGGTCGCGCATATAGGACTGCCACTCGGCCCAATCGCGGAATTGATACGGCATGCCTGCGGTGGGCAGCTGTTGGTACAGCATGGTGCGGTTGGAGGCATAGCCGGTATCGAGGCCCTCCCACCCGGGCGAGCACGCAGAAATGGCCAGCAGGTGGGGGTACTTGGTCATCAGCGCATTGATGATGCGCCATACGCGGTCCTCGTGGCTAACGCCCACGTGCACGTGCGTGCCCCAAAGCAGCATCTGCTTGCCCCAGTACTGGGTGCGCGCGATGATTTCTTGATAGCTGGGCTTATCCGAAAGCGGGTTCTCCCGGAAGTCCGTAAACGGGTGGCCACCAGAGGCCCAGACGTCTACGCCCAGTTTATCGGCTGCTTCTTCCACTGCCTTCAGGGAAGTGTTCAGGTCAGCGATGGCTTCCGGCACGGTATGGCAGACGCCGGTGACCAGCTCCACCGTGTTCTGGAGAAATTCCTTTTCCAGATGAATCTCGGGGTGGGTTGCAGTGGCGAGGTCAATGAGTTCTGCGCCGCGCGGGACAAGGTCGCGCGTGCCACGGTCCACGAGCGCCACCTCCCATTCCACGCCGAGCGTTGGTTCGGGAGAGCGGGCGAATTGTTCTGCCGGGATCTTCACCCATTCAGCTTAACGGGTGACAGGTATTAAGAAGTGAATTTTATTTAACCTGTTCGCACCGGCGGGCCTGCGGGCGCGGAAAAGGTCAGATCACAAAAGTCCAAGGCCTTCGGTCGAAGAACTTTGGTGTTTCTCTTCGGCCGGATGGCCTTGGACTTTAAATTAGGTGCGCGGCTTGCTTAGGCCTGCGGAACCGCCAGGGCGACGACGACGGCGCCGTCATCGGTTGCTTCCTTAGGCAAATCGCGGTTCATCGGGGCGATATCGGCCTGGTAGCGGGCGGCGACCTCCTTAGCCAGTGCTTCAGCGGAGGTATCACCTTCTGGGAAGAAGACGGTGGTCTTCGGGACGGTAAGGACATCGCCAGGCAGGTTACCTACGTAGCCAACCTTGAAGCCGCCCCCCTTGAGGGAATCGGCTTCCTTCTTGGCCTTGTCTACCTCGCCGGAGTTATTGAGAACGCTGACCTTAATATCGTTGCGGTCGCGCGCGGCGGAGTGGGCGTTCTCCTCGCCTGCGGCGGCTTCTCCCCCGGCCGCGGCTCCCTCATCGGCAGCGCCGGAGGCAGCTCGGTCGCCTGCGCCGTCGCCTTCGCCCTCACCTGGTGCCGGTGCGGGGGCAGGGGCGCTCGCACCCTCGGAAGCGCCTGGCGCGCCAGGGGCACGGGAGCCTGCGGCGTCGGGGCCGGCAGATCCTTCGGGCGCGGCACCGATGGTGGAACCGGTGGAGTTTTCCTGCTTGCTCTCGGAGGCAACGGTGGAGTCATCGTCGCCTGAGGTCATGGAGTACAAAGCCCAGAGTCCGAGCATAACGGCCACGGCGATGAGGACCATCGCCAGGCCGCGCAGCGGGAGGCCGCCCTTTTTAGCGTGCGCGCCTCCACCAGCGGGGCGCTTTGCTGCACGGGAAGCGGACGCACCGGCAGCAGAGCCGGCGCGGGTTTCGTCGGATACCTTGTCGGTCGAATTTTCCGGATTCACATTAGTCACATACGCAACACTAGTACCCAGAATTAACTATCTGGGGTATTTCCCCGCGCGGCGCGCCGCGTGTCTTCTCGCTCCTCGCGCAGGCGCCGCAGCCGTGCGACCAGGAGGGGATGGGATTGGGCGGCCGCGGGGGCGTCGAGAAGCAGGTTAAGGCGCTGGTGGTAGCGCACCGGGGAGATGTCCAGCTGCGCACGGATGGCCTCTTCCTTGTGGCCGATGCTGCGCGGCGCGGTTTCCTCGAAGTCCAAAATGGCGGCGTCTAGGTCAGACAAGGGGTTCATGCCTAAACTGTAAGGCATGACTATTCGCCCCATCGTTATCCACGGCGAGACCGTGCTTCACGAACCCACCCAACCGGTGGAAGAATCCGAGATTTCCACCCCGGAAATGCAGCAGCTCATCGCGGACATGTATGAAACCATGGACGCCGCCAATGGCGTGGGCCTGGCCGCTAACCAGGTAGGAATTGGCAAGCGCCTCTTTGTCTACCACTGCCCCGATACGGATGGCCCCAATGGCACCGAGCTGCCGTCCGAGGAGGCGGGCATGCGCAAGGGCTGCGTTATCAACCCCGTGCTGGAGACCTCCGAGATCCCAGAGACCATGCCGGCCGATGATGGCTCCGATGACGAGGGCTGCCTCTCCGTGCCAGGCGAGGGCTTTCCCACCGGCCGCGCCGACTGGGCGCGCGTGACCGGCAAGGACGAAAACGGCAATGACATTTCCGTCGAGGGTTATGGCTTTTTCGCCCGCTGCCTGCAGCACGAGACCGGCCATCTCGATGGCTTCCTCTACACCGATACCCTCATTGGCCGCTATAAGCGCCAGGCCAAGAAGGCCATTAAGCGCCACGGCTGGACCGAGCCAGGTTATTCCTGGGTACCGGGTGAGGACGCCGATCCCTTCGGCCACGACGACTAATGTCACGCATTTTCCGCTCCGATGCCGTCCAAGTGGGCGAGCGCGTGGTGGCCCGGCGCGACTTCGGCGATGTGCATAGCGATGTCATTGGGCACGTACTGAGCCTCAATCCGCTGGTCATTCGCCCACAAGAGGTCGGCGGCTACCCCTCCGACCTGGAGGCGGTGGAGATCCCGCCAGAGCAGCTGAAGATCATTAAACGCCTCTCCCCGCGCATGGTCCGCAATTCCGATATCCGCGCAGTGGAGGTTGCCGCGGCCGCGGCTTTCCCCAGCACAGACCACGCTTGGACCAGCGACGGTTCCTGGCTGTTGCGCGCGAGCGACGGGGTTTCCGGCCGCTCCAACTCGGCCGTGCCCGTGGGGCCTTCGGCCGGCTTCACTCCGGTGCCACTGGAGGAGATTAAGGCCTTCTACGCCCGCCACAGCCTTCCAGTGCGCCTGCTAGTCCCGGAGCGCATAGGCAAGCCGGCCGAGCGCCTGCTCGCCGACCCCGCCTGGGAGACTGAGCCAGAGGTCCTCGCCATGGTCCTGCGGAATCTGCCCGCGCTTGCCGACGCCCCCTCTCCCTCCCCCACCTTCCACCTCGCCGCCCAGCCCGATGACGAGTGGCTGGCGATGTATCAATCCCGCACCGATGCCCTTTCTGCCGAAGCGTTGCAGAGCCTTGGCGCTCACCTCGAGGGGACGCTCGGATTTGGCCGCCTAGTCCTCGATGGCGAGACCGTCGCCATTGCCCGCGGCACCCTGAGCGAATCCGGCGATGGCACCACGTGGCTGGGTCTTTCCTCCATCGAAGTGGCCGAGGACTTCCGGCGCCGCGGATACGGTGCACTCGCACTCCAGCATTTGCTGCACTGGGGCCACGACAACGGCGCTGAGCACGCGTACCTCACCGTCCCGGCCTCGAATATCGCCGGCGTGCGGCTGGCGGAGAAGCTCGGTTTCATCGAGCAACACCGGCGCATCTACGCCCGCCTGCGCGACTAGCTCTCCGCGCTGCGGACTTCCGGTCTGGGCGGTGAGCCTTATGGGACTGCCCGCTGACCTTGCTACAGCGGGCAGGTAACCTATGTGGCATGCGCATCGCCACGTGGAATATTAACTCCGTTCGTACCCGCACACAGCGGGCGCTGGACCTTATCTCCAAGCACGACATCGATGTTTTGTGCCTGCAAGAAACTAAGGTAAAAGACGATAAGTTTCCACGCGAGGCCTTCGAGGACGCGGGCCTACATGTCACCTGCCACGGGCTCAACCAGTGGAACGGCGTGGCCATTGTGTCCAAGGAAGAGCCCGAGGACGTCTTTATCGGCTTTCCGGGCCAGCCAGGCTTTGCCAAAGATCCAGAAAAGCCGCAAGACCGTGAGGCCCGAGCACTAGGGGCGCGCATCCGTGGCGTAGAAATCTGGTCTCTCTACGTGCCCAACGGCCGCGAGATTACGGACCGCCACTACGACTACAAGCTGGACTTTCTCTATCACTTGGCGCGCTATGCAGAAGATCATGCGCAATCCAAGCTGCTTATGACCGGTGATTTCAATATTGCCCCGCGCGATGAAGACGTGTGGGATATTGAGGCATTCCGCGGCAAGACTCATGTCACCGAGCCAGAGCGCGCCGCGTTCCAGATGCTGGAAGAAGCCGGCCTCGAGGAAGTTACCCGCCGGTTCACGGAGGACCAGCGCTATACCTACTTCGATTACAAAGGCATGCGCTTCCAAAAGAACGAAGGCATGCGCATCGACTTCCAGTTGGCTTCAGCCCCGCTTGCCAAGCATGTGACCGGCGCGCAGGTAGACATGGTGGAGCGCGCCGGCGATAAAACCTCTGATCATTGCCCGCTTATCGCAGATTACGATCTGCCCGATTTCGATTCCGTTCGTTAAATGTCTTGGTCTCTTGATCTCAGCTTCTGGCAGCTCGTATTCCTGATCCTTGATTACGGCATCAAGATTATTGCCGTTGGTTTTGTGCCGGAAGGCCGTCGGCCTTCCAGTTCCACCGCGTGGCTATTGGCTATTCTGGTGCTGCCATTTATCGGCCTGCCGCTGTTTTTGCTCATGGGATCGCCGTATATCAACCGGCGTCGCCACCGCATCCAGCAAGAAGCCAATGAGAAGATTGAAAACGTCACAGCCCGCACCCCGGATCATCCGCAGGGCCTCCTTTCGGCGGAAGTAGAGTCGGTTATTCGGCTCAACCGCGAGCTGACCGGGTTCCCAGCATTGGTGGGCCATAACCTTGGCCTGCACGCGGATTATGACGAGTCCATTCGCGCCATTACCGCCGCTATTGACCGCGCCGAGAAGTACGTATCCATCGAGATCTACATCCAGTCCTGGGATGAGACCACAGACGTCTTCTTTGAGTCGCTGCGCAGGGCTACCGCCCGAGGTGTAAAGGTGCGCTTGCTCTTGGATCAGATCGGCAGCTTCAAGTACAAGGGCTACTTCACGCTGGGCAAGCGGCTAACGGAGATAGGCGTCGACTGGCATCTCATGCTGCCCATCCAGCTCCACAAGGGCCGCTTCCGCCGCCCTGACCTGCGCAATCACCGCAAGCTGGTGATTATCGATGGCAAGGTGGGCTTTATTGGCTCGCTGAATATGATTAAGCGCCAGTACAAGACCAAGGACCGCTACTGGATTGACTACATGGTGGAGCTTTCCGGCCCGATTGTGACCTCCATGTCCGCAATCTTCGCCGTGGATTGGTACCTCGAGGCAGAAGAGAACCTGCCACTGGATGAGCTGCCATATGACGACGCCCAGACTGCCGACGCCAACCACCTCCAGATAATCCCCTCCGGGCCGGGTTACACCACTGAGCCAAACCTGCGCATGTTCAACTCCTTGGTACACCACGCCAAGGACCGGCTAGTGCTGTGCTCGCCCTACTTCGTCCCGGATGAATCCCTGCTGGAGGCCGTGACCACCGCCTGCTACCGCGGCGTGGACGTGGAACTTTATGTATCGGCAAAGGCGGACCAGTTTATGGTCAACCACGCCCAATCCTCCTACTACCAGGCGCTGCTGGAGGCGGGTGTGCGCATCTACCAATTCCCCTACCCCTTTGTGCTGCACTCCAAGTTCATCATCACCGACCCGGATGATCCGGGCCGCGATCCGTTGTGCATGTTTGGCTCTTCTAATATGGACCCGCGCTCGTTCGGCCTAAATTACGAATCCACCATGCTGGTGGCCAAGGGAGACCTCATTGACCAGTTCAACCAGCTCGTGGCCAATTACCGCGCCGTATGCCACGAGCTGACCCTTGAGGAGTGGAATGAGCGTGGCTTCATCCGCCGTTACGTGGATAATGTCATGCGTCTAACTTCTGCGCTGCAATAAAGCGGGCAGCGGCTGCGCTAGCTGGCAGCGGAGATAGCTGTGGCGATAAGAAACCGCCCCGGTATGCAGCCAATGAGCTGCCATCCGGGGCGGTGCTGTGCGTTAGAGCCGCTTAGGCGTCGCGCTTTTGCAGCAAGATGACACCGAGGACCCACAGGATAACGGCCCAGGCAATAAATACCAGGCAGAATCCCCAGGATTCCTTCCACGGAGCATCCACCGGATCTATCTCCCAAAGCCAAGACTGGAAAGACTTGAACGGCATGAAGTTAACCAGCTTGCTACCAACCTTGGGGATGCTGGCTACGAGATTGTCCACGCCGAGGAAGAGGATGAGGCCGATAGCCACAGCACCAGCCGTCGAACGCAGCAGCAGGCCTAGGCCTTGTGCGAAGAGGACAAGGAGCGCGGCGGCTAGGGGGTACTTCCACAGCTGCTTTTGTCCCATCTCATCGTCCCAAGGGTGGAATTGCGCGGCTACCTCATCGTGGGCAAAAAGCTCGGTAAGCAGGTAGGCGCCCGCCACGGCGATGAAGGTCAGCGCGGCCGCGATAACCGCGTACATGAGCAGCTTGACCAAGGCCACCGACCAGCGGCGCGGGGTAGCCATAAACGTGATGGTCTGCGTGCCGTAGCGGTACTCGGTGGTCACGATCATGATGGCTTGGATCATGAGCACGGGCAGGCCGAGGCCGAAAAGAACAGACACCGCGCCATCCGGGGTGATAACATCCATGCCCAACGCTGCATCCTCGGGGGTTTCTGCCGGTTGGGTAAGGCGAGCATTCAAGATAGCCCAGCCCCACACAAAGAAGAGGAATATGAAGGTGGTCCACCAGAAGGAGCGGGTGGTGTGCAGCTTGGTCCATTCGGACTTCAAGGTATTCAGCATGGCGAATTAAACCTCCTGCTGGGTGGGTCGAGCGAACGGAGTGGCGGCGCCAGCGGTGCCAGCGATGCCCGGGTTGGGGGCGCCGGTGGAGCCGTGGTACTGGACGGCGTCGCCAGTAAGCTCCATGAAGGCATCCTCCAAGGAGGCGCGCTTGAGGCTGAGCTCATTTAGCGGCACCCCGGTGGAGTAGGCCAGCTGGCCCACGAAGTCCGTGGTCTGGTTGGAAATCACCAGGCGGGGGCGGCCTTCCTCGTCGGTGGACTCAGTAAAGGCGATGCCCTCAGAGCGCAGCGCGGAGCTAAAGGCATCGAGATGGTCGGAGCGCACCAGCACAGAGGACTGCGAGTGGTCCTTCACAAAGTCATAGGTGGGCTGGTCAGCCACCAAGCGGCCCTTACCAATGACCACGAGGTGATCGGCGGTCTGAGACATCTCCGAGAGCAGGTGGGAGGAAATCAAAATGGTGCGGCCCTCATCGGCCAGGGCGCGCACGAGCTGGCGGACCCAGCGAATGCCCTCCGGGTCGAGGCCGTTGACCGGCTCATCCAGGATGAGGATACCGGGGTCACCGAGCAGCGCGCCGGCTAGGCCTAGGCGCTGGCCCATGCCGAGGGAGAAGCCGCCGACCTTCTTACCGGCGACGTCGGAAAGCCCTACCAGCCCCAAGACCTCGTCAACGCGGGAAGTAGAAATGCCGTTGGACTGTGCAATCCATTTCAGGTGGTTGGCGGCGCTGCGGTTGCGGTGCACCGCTTTGGCATCGAGCAAGGCGCCTACCTCACGCAGGGGATCCTTCAGCTCGTGGTAGTGCTTGCCATTGACGCGCGCCCTGCCGGCTGTGGGAGTATCCAAGCCCAGGATCATGCGCATGGTGGTGGATTTGCCCGCGCCATTGGGACCCAGGAACCCGGTGACCATGCCGGGTTTTACCTGAAAGGTGAGATCGTCAACGGCGCGGACAGACTTATATTGTTTAGTCAGTCCTTCTACTTCGATCATGGCACTAGCGTGCCATAAATCCGGCAACTTTACCTGTTTAATGCCTCCACGCTCTCCCGCAGGGTGGGAAAGGCGTGGCGGAAGGCGGCCAGAAGGGGGAGGCTTTCTACCTCTTCAAAAGGCACCCAGCGCAGCTCATAGGACTCTTCATTAGCTGTAGTAGGAAGCGGTGCGCCGGTGCGCGTGCGTGCTAGGACGGTGGTGTAGGTCCACTCCCCCGGCAGATCCCCCGCCGCGGGATAGGGCCCGGCCGTTACTCGCGCATCGAGCACCTCTACGTCCTGGGGTGCAATCGCACATTCTTCATGGGTTTCACGCAGCGCGGCCTGGGTGGGCGTCTCCGTAAAATCGCGGGCGCCACCCGGAATCCCCCAGGTATCGCCGTGATTGGTCCACGCGGCGCGGTGCTGGAGGAGCACCTTGCGCCCGGCGACGAGGAACAGGCCGGCGGCACCAAATTTTCCCCAGACGCGAATGCCGCCGGGGCCTGCCGCCCAGCCGTCTCCACTGTGAGGGTTATGCATGCTGCCTATCCTAGCCACACACGCGGGTATATGGTGGCGCCCAGCACACTGCGGGCGCTATTCTAAGTGAATGACCGAGCAGGCAGTCCGGGCAGAAAGCGTGCATGACGAGCACGCTCACCCGAGCGATCACTGGCTCGATGAGGTCACCGCGCCCACCGGCCCGGCCTTCAGCGGGCTCAGTAGCCGCGCCATGGAATGGTTCGCGGGCCCGGCGCGCCTGCTGCGCCGCTTTTACTACTTTGCCTCCACCACCCCAGGCAAGCTTTTTACGGTCACGCTCATTCTCACCGTTGCCCTAGGCGCCGCCGGCTTATCGATGTCCCAATCTTCCGCCGCCCGCCACTCCGACCTAGACGAGCTGCTGAGCACCACCGAGCCGATGTCGAACGCGGCGCACCACCTTTATAGTTCGCTCTCGGTGGCCGATACCGTGGCCACCACCGGCTTCGTGCAGGCCGGCGTGGAATCCGAGCGTAACCGCGATAGCTATAACGAGGCCATCGATGCCGCTTCCGTAGCGGCCACCGAATCCGTGCTGGGCACCACCAAAGAGGATGGTCGGGTGCGCGAGCTGGTGACCTTTATCCAACGCGAGTTGCCCGTCTATACCGCAATGGTGGAAAAGGCCCGCGCCAACCATCGGGCGGGCAATGCGGTGGCCAATTCTTATATGTCCAATGCCTCGGCCCTGATGCGCGAGCATATCCTGCCGGCTGCCTCCGAGTTGTTCCAGCTGACCACCGCCAAGGTAAATCAGCAACAGCAAGAGCTCACCTCGCCGCAGTGGGTGCCACTCTCCGGCCTTTTGGCGGCACTCTTCTTCCTCGCTGTGGCCCAATGGTGGCTGTGGCGCCAGACCCGCCGGCGTTTTAACCGCGGCTTCTTAACTGCCAGCGTGCTGCTTTTCTTGGCCATCTCCTGGGTGGCACTATCCAACCTCGCCACCTGGTCCACCGGCCACCAGGGCTTTGAGACGGCCTCGCGCCCGTGGGATTCGCTCACGGCCTCGCGGATTGAGGCGCAACAGGCACGTACCTCTGAGACCCTGGCGCTGGTGCTGCGCTCCTCCGAGGAGGATTCGATGGTGCGTTTTTCCAGCTCCATCAACTCCATCGAAGGAGCCCTCGAGGATTATGAGGAGGCGCTCAATGATGAGGACGTGGAGGTCACCGACCCAGAACTCATTCACAGCGCCCGGGCGGCCGCCGAGCAGTGGCGCGGTACCCACGACAAACTCATGGTTGCGCTCAAGGAGGGCGACTATGACGAGGCCATCTACCAGGCCACGGCCACCGAGCCCAGGAATGGCGAGATGACCGCAGCGCGTTCCTATGACGAGCTCGACGCGGAGCTCTCGGATCTCATTGGCCAGGCGCGCATCGCCATGCGCAGCTACTTGGAGCGCGGCCTGACCGCCATGACTGCGGTGTCCTCGGCCGTGTTCCTGCTGACCTTGTGCGCCATTATTGCCGTATGGCTGGGCATCCGCCCCCGACTGCAGGAGTACCTCTAATGCGCCGCCCACGCCTTACCCTCGCCGCGCTTGCCTGCGCCTGCGCCGCGCTACCGCTCGCCTCTTGCGATGTTCGCTCCACCCCGCCGCTGGAGGCGCCCGCCGAGCACGCCCTCGATTCAAAACCGGGCCCACCGCTGCCGGAAGGCGCGGAAATTGAAAAGGCCGGATCTACCGCAGCTCACCGTTCCTCTGATGAGGAAATCAGGGGCAGCTACCGCCCGGATGATAGGAAGGCGAAGGAGCGGGTGCCGGACATCGTCAAGCGCGGCCGTCTCATCGTGGGCGTGGACCGTTCCAATAACTTGCTGAGCTACCGCGATGCCGCCACTGGTGACGTGCGCGGCTTCGAGGTGGATATTGCCCGCGAGATTGCCCGCGATATCTTTGGCGATCCCAACAAGGTGGACTTCCGCTTCGTGGAATCCTCCGACCGCGTCGATGCCCTCAAAACCGGCGCGGTGGACATGATTGTGCGCACCATGACCATTAGCCCGGAACGCGAGCGCGACGTGGCCTTTTCCATTCCCTATATGAGCACCCAAACCCGCATGCTGGTGCTTACCAATTCCGGCATTAAGTCCGTGAAGGACGCCGCCGGTAAGACCCTATGCGGTGTGGGCGCGTCCACCGCGCTGGAAACCATCCGCGAGCACGCCCCCAAGTCCGATATCTTGGTTACCCGTTCCTGGGGCGATTGCCTGATGGCCCTGCAGCTTAACCAGGCCGATGGCATCGTCGTCGATGATGCCTTGCTCTCCGGCATGGCCGCCCAAGACTCCTATACCTCCATCGTGGGTGAGCCGCTAGAGACCGAGAATTACGGCGTGGCCGTGCGCCGCCCCAGCAAGCAGCATGACACCCGCTCGCTGCTGCGCCAAATAAATTCCACGCTCGAACGCATCCGCCGCGACGGCACTTGGTCAAGAATCTTTGAGGAGTGGCTCGGCACCTACCTGGAAGAGCCCACGCTGCCGGCCGGTACGTACATCGAGGAGGACGCTAAGCCATGAGCCATAACCCGAATTTCAGCGATGACGAGCTCGAATACATCGAGCCGGAGAACCTCGATACCCAGCGCGCCTTCCGCCAGCCCACCAATGCCGCCAATTCCGCGCAGGAGCCGGATGCGCTGGACGATGCCTCCTTGGACGACGGCCCCGCCACCGCCGCCGTTGCTTTCGACCCCTTTGCAGACGAGGACGACGAGGGCACTGCGGCCGTGGCCTTTGACCCCTTCGCCGATGAGGATGAGCCCGGCGATGATGCTGGGACCTCCGCTGTTGCCTTCAATCCCTTCGCGGACGAAGACGAGGACGCCGATGGTTCCATCGACCCAGACCACATTTCCACCCTGTTAGCAGACCTAGACAATATCCGCGCCCAGCGCGAACAACAGCGCGCCCAAAAGGCCCAGGAGGACTCCTCGCAGCGCTCGCGCCGGCGCGCGCTGGATACCTTCCGTGAGCGCCGCGGCACCCACCGCTCCGAGCGCCGCGTGGCCGATGGCATGGTGCGCCTGCCGTTTATCACCCCGGCCGAGCCGACCGATGCCCTCATTGACCCCACCGAGGAATCCTCCGGCAAGAAGATTTCGCCACCACAGCTACAGCCCGGTGACATGGTGGCCGGACAGTACGAAATCCTGGGCGTTATCGCCCACGGCGGCATGGGCTGGATTTACCTGGCCAATGATCACTTTGTCTCCGGAAGAGTGGTGGTCCTCAAAGGTATGCAGGCCCAAAAATCGGCCGATGAAACCGCCGCTGCGGTGGCAGAACGCGAATTCCTCGCCGATATTACCCACCCTGGTATCGTCAAGATTTTTAATTTCATCGATGACGCCCGGGTGCCCGGCGGCTTTATTGTCATGGAGTATGTCGGCGGGCCGTCGCTAAGAAGCAGGCGCAAAAAGCAACCAGACAAGCTCCTGCCGGTCGATATCGCCATCGCCTATATCCTAGAAGTCCTGCCGGCCCTGGAGTACCTGCATTCGCGCGGGGTGGTCTACAACGACTTAAAGCCGGATAACATCATCGTCACCGAGGACCAGGTCAAGCTCATTGATCTGGGCGCGGTCTCCGGCATCGGCGCGTTTGGCTATATCTACGGCACCAAGGGCTACCAGGCCCCGGAAGTGGCCACCGAGGGCCCGTCCATCGCCAGCGATATCTACACCATCGGCCGCACCCTGGCTTCGCTCTGCCTCAAGCTGCCTACCGAGGACGGCGTCTATCTGCCGGGCATCCCCACCCCGACCGAGGAGCCGGAGCTGCGCCGCTTCCTATCGCTCTACCGCCTGTTGCAGCGCGCCACCGACCCGGATCCGGAGCGCCGCTTTACCTCCATCAAGGAGCTGCGCACCCAGCTCTATGGCGTGCTGCGCGAGGTCATTGCCATCCGCGACGGCCTGCAATACCCCTCCCAGCACTCGCTGTTCTCGCCGCAACGTACCACCTTTGGCACCAAGCACCTAGTCTTCCGCACGGATCAGCTTATCGACGGCATCGATCGCACCGTCCAAATCACCGCCCCCGAGGTCGTCTCCGCCCTGCCTACCCCGCTGTTGGACCGCGATGACGTGGGCGCTGGCCTGCTGCAGGGCGCTTCCTATGCGGAGCCTCAGGAGGCCCTGGAGACCCTCCGCCAGGCCATGCAGACCCCCGAGTACGAGCACTCGGCTGAAATCCCGCTGGGCGTGGTGCGCTCCATGATCGACCTAGGCTATACCGGCCAAGCCCGCCAGTGGCTTAGCTCCATCGAGGACCGCCTCGGCCGCGACTGGCGTTTCCAGTGGTACGCCGGCATTACCGAACTGCTTCACGACGACTACCGCGACGCCCAGAAGTACTTCTCCACCGTCCTCGATCTTCTGCCGGGCGAGGCGGCGCCCAAGCTGGCCATCGCCGCCATCAATGAACTCATTCTGCAGCAGCTGGACTATAGCGATACCGCGCTTATTGACCCCACCGTGGCCCGCGCCTGCTCCAATATGCATTCCACGCTGGCCGATCTCCCTAACTCCGCCTTTGAGGGCCAGCCGGAAATCTGGAACCACGTCACCCAGGATCCGGCCGCACTGCGCTTTAACTCCATGCGCCTCTACGGCATTGTGTGGTCCACCAACCCCACCACCGTCTCCTCTTCTTTTGGCCTCGCCCGCCAACTGCGCTCCGAGGGCCAGGTGGAGGTAGCTGTCGTGGTACTTGACAAGGTCCCCAATGCCTCGCGCCACTATCGCATGGCCCGCTTGACGACGATCCTCCAGCTCATCGTCCACGATCTTTCCGAGTCCCGCATCCGCCGCGCCGCCCGACGCCTCGAAGAGGTCCCCACCAACGAGCCGCGCTTCCTCCAGATCAAGATCGCCGTCATCTCCGCCGGCCTCAATTTCCTGCGCAATGCCGATCTCTCGCGCGCCGCCTCCCCCAACGACCTCTTCGAATACGCCTTTACCCAGCGCGGCCTGCGCACCGGTCTCTCCGAGACACTCCGCGCCCTCGCGCGCCAGGCACCGTTTAGCCGCCACCGCTACGCGCTCGTTGACCTAGCCAACCAGGTCCGCCCCGTCACTACCTTCTAATCGCTACACAGGCTCGTACAGCCGCCCCACAAGCGGCACATTTTCTAGGCCATCCTGCGCTACATAAATCAGACGACACGTTTGAAAGTTTTAGAACGAAGCATTTCGACTGCCCTCGGTGTTCCCGATAACGCTAATGCCGTTAGGACATCCTCCACGCTTCGCGGTGGCTTTTGAAAAGTGGCAGCCGCGTCCTCAATCGATTGCTGCACAATCGCGGACGAGGAAGCGATTAACTCGCACAAGAACTCATCGGCGCTCTGCCGCCTAATGCCAAAACCATCAAGAATAGAACAAGGAAAGTCTTTTACATTTTCAGTAATGATACTTTGAGCACCACAACTAATTGCTGCCGCTAGGACATGCCTGTCATTCGGATCTGGTAGCCATAGATCATCGATTAATTCCTCGTATCCAGTCACAAGACAGTCCTCGACCGCCAAACACATCAATCTACGGGTGCGGCATAACTTTTTAGGGTTTAAATCAGGGCGATTACGCTGCAAGTTAAAGAAGACTTCATCTAGGATTCTCTCCGTCCATCGGGCACGGAATACAGCGCTACCAGCCACCCTTATCAAGACATCACGGAGCATGCTCGGGTAGAGCACATTGGCGTCATAAACAACCGTCAACCGCCCCACTAATAAAGCTCCAGGTCCTCCGATAAGGCTGTCAATTCAGCTACGGCACGGCGCTGACTGGCATCTCTTTCATTCTTGTATTTCTGCAGATCCGCAAGACTCACGCGGCGATGGGACCCAACTTTGTAGCCGGGAAGGCTCCCTTCATCAATAAGCTTTACAACGTGTGGCCGCGAAACATTGAGAAAGTCTGCTGCCTGTTGCGTGGTGAACTCGGATTCCTCGGGCACTACGCGGACCGATTTCCCTGCCGCTTCGATGGCGAGAACTTTCTGCAGGGTTTCGGCGATCTCTCGCGGAATTGCGATTATTTGCTCGGTTCCATGCACGAATATATCCACTGGTGCCGGTGAATCTTTTGTCTCCAACACAGAATTGAGCCTTGATAAAGCCTCTTCCGCTGGGCTGGTACCCCGAGTTGTCCCGCCATTTTGTAAGTCCTTCATACCCCCACCCTACAGAATAAACAAAATAAACGAAACGCTTGCTGTACTAGGTTCAGAGATAAAAAAGAGGCGCGCGGCCCTTTGCGGACCGCACGCCTCTCGTTCACATTCCAGCTTCTAACTGGACATAAGAGTCCTTACTTGTAGAGGCCAGCCTCACGCGCCATTGCGGCGATTTCGGCGGACTTCTGAGCGATAGCCAGCTCCTCGTTGGTCGGAACGACAAAGACCTTAACCGGGGAATCCTCGGTAGAGATCATGCGCGGCTGGTCGGAACGGACCAGGTTGCGCTCCTTATCAAAGTGGATGCCGTACATATCCAGGTTGTACAGGGAGTCCTGACGGACCTCGGTATCGTTTTCACCTACGCCGGCGGTGAAGGTGATGGCGTCAACGCGGCCGAGGGAAATCATATAAGAACCGATGAAGCGGCGTAGCTGGTGGATGTAAATATTATAGGCCAGCCAGGCGTCTTGGTCCTCGTTATCAATGCGCTCGCGCAGCGTACGGAAGTCATTGACGCCGGCGATGCCCTTGACACCGGATTGCTTATTGAGCAAGGTGTCAATCTCGTCCACACTCATGCCCGCCTCGCGGACGAGGTGGAAAATGATACCCGGATCAATGTCACCGGAACGAGTACCCATAGCCAGGCCTGCCAACGGGGTAAGGCCCATCGAGGTATCGATAGCGCGGCCGTTGCGGATAGCCGCTGCAGAAGCACCGTTGCCCAGGTGAAGGGTGATCTGGTGGGTGTGCATCGGGTCGCGGCCCAAGAGACCTGGCACCTGCTGGGAGACGAACTCATGGGAGGTGCCGTGGAAGCCGTAGCGGCGGATATCGTACTTGGAGGCCACCTCATTATTGATGGCGTAGAGTGCGGCAGCCGGCGGCAGGGTATTGAAGAAGGCGGTATCGAAGACGGCAACGTGCGGGATATCCGGCAGCATCTTGCGGGCCACGCGGATGCCGTCCAGGTTGGCCGGGTTGTGCAGCGGAGCCAGCGGGATGAGGTCTTCAATCATGGACTCAATCTGGTCCACGATGAGCTGTGGCTCGGAGAAGAGGCGGCCGCCGTGAACAACACGGTGACCAACGGCGATGACATCCACGTCGGTTGGGCCAACGTTGTGCTCGCTCATGATGGCAAAAGCGCGCTCAAGGCCGAAGGAGTGAGTAGGGATCTCCAGCTCTTCCTTGTACTTCTCGCCACCGGTCTTGACGGTGACGGCGCCGAGGGGCTCGCCAACCTGCTCGACCAGGCCAGAGACCAGCGGCGTATCCGTGGCGCTGGACTCGGGATCGACCAGCTGGAATTTAACGGAGGAAGAACCTGAGTTAAGGACCAGAACGTATGACATTTATTTCTCTCCAGCCTGAATAGCGGTGATTGCAACGGTGTTGATGATGTCCGGAACGGTCGCGCCACGCGACAGATCGTTAACCGGCTTGTTCAGGCCCTGCAGGATCGGGCCCACGGCGAGCGCGCCGCCGGTGCGCTGTGCCGTCTTGTAGCCAATATTGCCGGCCTCAAGATCCGGGAAGACGAAGACGTTTGCCTTGCCGGCCACCTCGGAGTTCGGCATCTTCTTAGCCGCAACGCCTGGGTCGCAGGCGGCGTCGAACTGCAGCGGACCATCCACCTTGACGGAAGAATCCAGCTTCTTGGCTGCTTCGACGGCGGCCACTGCACGGTCAACGTCCGGGCCGGAACCGGAAGTGCCGGAGGAGTAGGACAGCATGGCCACGCGTGGATCGATGCCGAACTGGGAGGCGGTCTGTGCGGAAACGATGGCGATCTCGCCCAGCTGCTCAGCGGTGGGGTTCGGGTTGACGGCGCAGTCACCAAAGGCCCACAGGCGGCCGCGCATGACCATCAGGAAGATGGAGGAGACCACGGAAGCATTCGGCTTGGTCTTGATGATCTGGAAGGAAGGCTTGATGGTGTGGGCGGTGGTGTGAGCAGCACCGGAAACCATGCCATCGGCCAAGCCCTTGTGCACCATCATGGTGGCGAAGTAGGAAATATCCTTCATCGTCTCGCGAGCCTGCTCGAGGGTAACGCCCTTCTTCTTGCGCAGCTCGGCAAAGTCGGCAGCGAATTCCTCTGCCAACGGGGACTCGAGGTGGTTGATGATCTCGGCACCAGCCAGGTCGAGCTTGAGCTCTTCGGCACGGGCCTTGATATCAGCCTCGTTGCCCAGAATGGTCAGCTTGGCAACCTTATCGCGCAGCACCACGTGGGCTGCCTCGAGGATGCGGTCATCGTCACCCTCTGGCAGAACGATGTGCGAACCGGCGGCGCGGGCCTGGTCAATGAGCTGCTTCTGGAAGAGGTCTGCGGACATGACCGGGGAGACGTCGCCAAGCGCAGCAAGTGCGCCCGGAACCGCTTCCAGATCGGTGAAGATGCCAGCGACGGTAGCCCCCAGGGATTCCGCATTGTGCTGGGCAAGCTCGCCGGTGCGCTGCGGGGCGCCGGAAATGATGGCCAGCGGCAGGCCAAGGGCGGCAGCTACCTCAGCATCGAAGGCGATATCGCCGGTGCCCTGCGCCACGATGTTCTCAGCGGCGGGAGCCTCAGCAAGTACGGCGGCGACGGTGGCATCGAAGTCTTCGAGGCGGATGAGCTCCGCGCCTAGGTCTTTAGCCAAGGCGGGCACGTCGAGGCCATCGAAGCCACGGCCGATAGCGCTAATAACTGCGGAATGGGATGCAGACATGCAATTTACCTTTCAGTCACGGTCACTTGAACACAATTAACGCGTGTCATAACTTCATGTCAGCCATCACAGTTATTAACACGCGGTGACTATTCCACTGTACGCGATTTACCCCCTCCTATGCCCCATCGTGACCTCCCTAAACTGGGGTTAGTAACGCTGTGGTTTTTATCGCATAGTGACCGCGTAGAATATGCAGCACAACGAAAGAAAGGACTCCCTAAGCACATGACTAACCCAGTGCGCGTCGCCGTGGTCGGCTCCGGCCCGGCAGGCATTTACGCCTCTGACCTTCTAGTGAAATCCGACCTCGATGTGCAGATCGATCTTTTTGAAAAGATGCCGACGCCGTTCGGTTTGATCCGCTACGGCGTGGCACCGGATCACCCGCGTATTAAGGGCATCGTGCAGTCCCTGCACAACGTTATGGAAAAGGAAGAGATCCGCTTCCTAGGCAATATTGAGGTGGGCAAGGACATCACCGTCGAGGAGATGCGCGAGTATTATGACGCCATTATCTTCGCCACCGGCGCTACCGC
Organism: Corynebacterium sp. ACRPF; assembly: GCF_022347395.1. Lineage (NCBI taxonomy): Bacteria > Bacillati > Actinomycetota > Actinomycetes > Mycobacteriales > Corynebacteriaceae > Corynebacterium > Corynebacterium sp. ACRPF. The sequence continues at coordinate 5,152 of NZ_JAKRNB010000023.1, read as the reverse complement.
CGATAAGCGCATGGGCATCCCAGGCGAGGACCTCAAAGGCAACCATGGTGCCGGCGAATTCGTGGGCTTTTATGACGGCAACCCCAACTTCGAGCGCGACTGGGATCTCTCCGCAGAGTCCGTCGCCGTCGTTGGTGTGGGCAATGTCTCCCTCGATGTTTCCCGCATCCTGGCTAAGACCGCGGACGAGCTGCTCGTGACGGAGATCCCCAATAACGTTTATGAGGCGCTGAAGAAGAACCGCGCCAAGGAGGTCCACGTCTTCGGCCGCCGCGGCCCGGCGCAGGCCAAGTACACGCCGAAGGAGCTCAAGGAGCTGGACGAGTCCCCGACCATCGAGGTCATCGTCAACCCCGAGGACATCGAATATGACGCCGCCTCCGAAGAGGCCCGCCGCGCCGCCAAATCCACCGACCTGGTGTGCCAGACCCTCGAGTCTTACGCCATGCGCGAGCCGGGCGACGCCCCGCACAAGCTCTACATCCATTTCTTCGAGTCCCCGGTAGAGGTATTGGGCGAGGACGGCCACGTCACCGCCATCAAGACCGAGCGCACCGAGCTCAATGGCGATGGCTCCGTAACCGGTACCGGCAAGTTCACCGAGTGGCCGGTGCAGGCCGTCTACCGCGCGGTGGGCTACCACCCGCAGTCCGTCGACGGCGTACCTTTCGACGAGACCCAGGCCACCATGCCTAACGACGGCGGCCACGTGCTGGCCAATGTCGACGGCGAGAAGCTCCCTGGCCTCTACACCACCGGCTGGATTAAGCGCGGCCCAGTAGGCCTGATTGGCAATACCAAGTCCGATGCCAAGGACACCACCACCATGCTCATCGCCGATTACAAGGCAGGCGACTTAGAGCCGGCCACCAAGCGCGATCCGCAGGATATCCTGGACTTCCTGGCCTCTCGCGATATCGCCGTGACCACCTGGGAAGGCTGGCACCGCCTGGATGCCGCCGAGCGCGCCGCCGGTGAACCGCACGGCCGCGAGCGCATCAAGATCGTCGAGTGGGACGAGATGGTCAAGCACGCCGGTCCGCAGGCCTAGCCCATGCCGCATATCATTTCCGCCGCGCCCCTAGAGCAGCTGGCGGCCTTGGACGTCCACCAGCTCTACAAGCTGCGGGTGGACGTCTTTGTGCACGAGCAGCGCTGCCCATACGCCGAGATTGACGCCACCGACGCCGATCCCCAGACCGTGCACCTGCTGGCCTGGGACGCAGACACCCACGAGCTGCTTGGCACGGCCCGCGTCTTTCCGGCCGCGCCCACTGACGCCGCGCTTGCCGACGCCGCCGGCGCCCAAATCGGCCGCTTCGCACTCGCGCCCGCCGCGCGCGGCACGGGCCTCGGCCGCGAACTCTTCCAAGCGGCCGTCGACCTAGGCGAGCGCATGCACCCAGGCCAGCCGCTCTATCTGGAGGCGCAGGCCGGCCTCGTGGACTATTACGCCGGCTTTGGCTTTACTCCGGTAGGCGAGCTATTCGACGACGAGGGAGTCCCTCACCAGCCGATGCTGCGCCCCGCTTCCTAGTCGGCGTCATCCACGCCGGAGGCAAGCTTCGGGTCGAGCTCCACGCCGCCCTCGTATTCCACGACCTCGATATCGGGAACGTTATCCGCCTCCGGCTCGATGCCGCGCGCACCACCCTGGGCCAAAAGGCCCGGCGTGGAGGTCACCTCGATCTTGTGCGCCGCTAGTGCTGCGCGGTCGCGCGCCTCCTCCGCGCTTTCCGCGGTGGCAGACACCAAGCCCATGCGACGGCCCTTGTAGGCCCCGGGCTTGCCAAAGAGCTTCACGTCCGTCTCGGCGTAGTTGAGGGCCGCGGCGACGCCGGTATAGGCCACCTCATTTAACTCCTCGTCCGCGTGGATGACCACGCTGGCGCCAGGGGTGACCAGGGTGGCGTCGATGGGGTAGCCCAAAATCGCGCGCGCATGCAGGTCAAAGGCGGAAAAACGCTGGGTATAGCAGGTCAGCATCGCCGTATCCGAGGGCCGCGGGGACACGGAGGAAAAGTACACATCATCGCCCGAAACGAAGAGCTCCACGCAGTACACGCCGCGCCCGCCCAACTCATTAGAGATGCGCGCGGCCACCGAGCGTGCGTTTTCCAGCGCGATTTCGCTCATGCCGGTAGGCTGCCACTCCTCCACGAGGTCACCGCGCTCATGGCGGTGGCCGATGGGCTCGCTAAACCACGTGGCCAACTTGCCCGTGGCCGGATCGATGGAGCGGATGGCCAGCAGGGTGACCTCGAGGTCAAAGTCCACGAAGCGCTCGGCCACCACGCGCTGCGAATCCGAGGACACGCGCCGCACGGTCTCCCACGCGGTGCGCACATCCTCTTCATCGCGGGCAATCATGTGGCCCTTGCCGGAGGTGGACACATCCGGCTTAATGATGCACGGAAAGCCCAGCTCCCCCACCGCTTCCTCGAGCTCCTCCACGGAGCTAGCAAAGCGATACGCGGAAACCGGCAGCCCAATATTCTCCGCCACCTCGCGCACGCACTGGCGGTCCTGCGTCATGGCGCAGGCGCGGGCGGAGGGGACCACGATGGCGTCGCTATGCGCCTCCATCTCCTCCAGCGCTTCTACCGCAACGGTTTCTACCTCCGGAACCACAAAATGCGGCTGAATCTCTTGGGCCAGCTGCAGGATGCGCCCGGTGTCCTTGATATCGGCGACGTAGCTATACTGCGCCACCTGGTGCGCCGGCGCGCCCGCATACGAGTCCACCGCGTGGACCTCCAAGCCCAGGTTTTGGAAGGACATGGCCAGCTGCTTGCCCAGCTCGCCCGAGCCCAGCAGCAATACCTTGGTGGCATTGCTGGTCAGCGGCGTGCCAATATGACCGGCGATCTCGCCTGGATTATCCATGAAAATGCTCCTTCTAAGCCGCAGGCAGCGGCGTTTACTGCCTTAAATTATTTCATATTTAGGCCCCAACCCCACCACCTACATGCCAGGTGAGCCGGATAGGCGAAGGCGCCCTGTGGGCAATTCCACAGGGCGCCGTAGGAGTTTCAGCCTAGGCTGCAGGTGCCTCAGCCGGTGCCTCGGCTGGGGCTTCGGCCGGAGCCTCCCCTGCCGGCTGCTCGGCGGGCTGCTCTGGCTCGCCTACCGGTTCCGCCACGGTAATGATGTTGTCCTCATAACCCAGCGCGCCACCAACGAACTGGCCGCCACAGGTAATGAGAACCAGACGGTTCTCGCCTTCCTTATCGTTGACCACATCCGGGAATCCGGAGCCCTTAGGCAGGCGGTACGGAGCCTCGGTCACGCGGAAGGTGCGCTCCTGGCCGTCGATGACCACGGTAAATTCCTGGTCCTTCTTCAGCTTGGTGAACTTCTCCGCATAACCAGTGCCCTGGCCCTGATAGTTAATGTGGCCGGTAATCACACTCGAGCCCACATTGCCCGGCTCACCCGGCACTGCGGAGGCGGAGTACCAGCCCACCCGGGTGACGTCGTGTGGCGGCAGCAGTACGCCCTGGTCCGTGACCTGTACGGGGTCCACGGCCGCGTACTCGCCGTCGATGCCTACCGACATGCCCTCGAAGCCCTTGAACTCGCCAGGCGCGGCCTCATACTCGTGCTCCTGCTGGCCCGAATCATCCACGAAAGCATCGGACTTCGGCCCAGATTCCTCCGGTGCGCTCTCGCTGGCCACCGTCTCCGGCGCCGAGCCGGCCTCATCTTCATCATCGCGCGCCAGGTACAGCACTACCTGCAGCAAGACCAACGCCGCGACAATGATGGCCGCGATAATAGCGATCAGCTTGCCACGGCCCATGCCCTGCTTGCCGACGCCCCCTTCTTCCCCACTCGCCGGATACTGCGAAGCGCCGTTTTCCTCCGCCTGCTCTGGCTCCCTGTGCTTTCCCATAGCTAGCTTCCTTCACTTCCTCGATTTGTCTACCCTGTGCAGGTTATATGCAAATCCCCTCCAGCGTGTGCAATCACACCCTGGAGGGGATTTTGGTGTTTAAGTCTCAGCCCCGGCAGGGCGGCCAGTGGGCCACCTCACCGAAGCCTAGGGATTACTTGATGTAATCCTGCATACCCGGCTCAAGCTCGGTTGCGCCGGACGGTACGGACTTAATCTCAACGCGCTCGGCGTTGGATGGCAGTGCGTTGCCAGTCTCTTCAGGTTCCTGACCCTGGACCTCGACGCCGCGGCCGTGTCCATTGTCAGTGTTGCCGCCCTTAGGAGCATCCTGACCCTTGACCTCATGACCATTACCGCCCTTGTGGCCGTCGGTGTGCTTACCGTTACCACCATCGTGGTTGCCGGTGTTATCACCGTGGCCACCGTTGTGGTTGCCATGGTCGTTGTGGTCGTGGTGATCCTTGATGATCTTGCCCAAGCCGATGCCCGGAATCAGGATGAGCCACCACGGAATCTTGCCCTTGGAGGAACCGTTGGAAGAACCATCCGAGGAACCGCCTGGGGTGTCCTGATCGTGAACCTCGTGGGAGGTCACGGTCTGGGCGTCATCGTTGATGTCCTTGTGCTCAGCGATGTGGTTCGGCTTCTCCGAAGTTGCATCCGGAGTCTCCTCACCCTTGTCGTTGACCTCGGTGGAGGTGAGCTCCTCGAAGGCAACCGCAGCCTGGACAGGCTCCTTCACATCATCGTTCACGGTGATGGTGACAGGCACCATGCCCTTGGACTTCTTCGGGGTGAAGGTCTTCTCACCAGTGCCCAGAACAGACTTGCCGTCCTTCTTGTTAATGAGCTCAGCCTTCAGGGTGTATTCCTTACCCGGAACCAGACCCTCGTAGGAAACCTCGTCAACAATCTTGGCACCAGCAACAACCTCATGAGAACCCTTCTCGAAGTCAGCGTTGGTGGTAATCCACGGCTCATCACCCGGATTCTCACCAGGGTTCTCACCAGGCTCATCACCCGGATTCTCACCCGGGTTCTCACCAGGCTCATCACCCGGATTCTCACCAGGGTTCTCACCAGGCTCATCACCCGGATTCTCACCCGGGTTCTCACCAGGCTCATCACCCGGATTCTCACCAGGGTTCTCACCCGGATTCTCACCAGGGTTCTCACCAGGCTCATCCTTAGGCACAGTCTGGTTCTTATCGTTGATGTCCTTGTGCTCAGCAACGTGGTTCGGCTTCTCCGGAT
>NZ_JAKRNB010000022.1:0-41393 GCF_022347395.1 Corynebacterium sp. ACRPF | reverse complement strand
AGGAGCTTAAACGCAACCGGGATGAATTTGGGGTGTATCTTCCCACGCATGCGCACCGTAAATCGGTGTTGCGTAGGTTTAGACCGAAAAAGCGCAAGATTGATGCCAATCCACGCTTGCGCACGGTGATCTGGGAAATGGTAAAAGATAGGTACTCGCCAGAGCAGATTTCTGGGAGGTTGCGCAGTCGCTATCCCGGTGATGAGACTATGTACGTGTGTCCTGAAACGATTTATCAGTCTTTGTATTTCCAGGCTAAAGGCGAGTTGAAAAAGGAAGTCGCTGCTGCACTGCGGCGCGGTCACGCCCAACGTCGACCTCGTGGCACGCGCAGTGCCCGCAAGCGGTTTGTTGACCCTATGGTGATGATTTCCGACCGGCCAGCAGAAGTAGACGACCGAGCAGTACCAGGTCATTGGGAAGGCGACCTCATCTTAGGCGCAGGTAATAAGTCTGCAATTGGCACGCTAGTAGAGCGAACCACGCGCTATGTCATCTTGCTGCATCTACCTCATGGGCATAGTGCTACCGAAGTAAATGAAGCACTTACTAAAGCGATTGCTACCTTGCCAGACCATCTCAAAGGATCACTGACCTGGGATCAGGGAAGTGAAATGGCCTGCCATAAGGCCTTTTCTGTAGCTACAAACTGTCCCGTGTTCTTCTGCGATCCTGGCTCGCCGTGGCAGCGAGGCACCAATGAAAACACCAATGGACTACTAAGGCAGTACTTCCCTAAAGGAACAGACCTAAGCGTCCATAGTGCAGCCGACCTAGAATTCGTCGCCATGCAACTCAACCGCCGCCCCCGCAAAACCCTGGGCTTTCAAACACCAGCCGAGAAAATGGCCGCACTGATAAACTCAACCGAAACATAAGACGTGTTTCCACGACCACTAGAATCCGCCGGTAATGGCAGCCCTAGGTGCCGCAGTAGGTGAGGTAGCCCTCGAGACCATTAGGATCCGGCGATTCGAACGTGGAGTTGGGCTCCCACGGGTGGGTGACCGCGTGGAGGAGCTCCTGATACGGGCCCATCTCCCCGCGTTCGGCAGCATCCAGCGCGGATTCTACGGCGAGGTTGCGCGGGATAACCCGCGGCATGGCGCTGTCGACGCGGGAAGGATCGGGGGAGGAGGCAAGGTAGTCATCCAAGAAGTCTCCCTCGGCAAAGAGCTCGCGGGCGTGGGTGGGGTGACCTGCGGCGGCGTCGGCAAGAGCGCGGTGAGCCAGCGTGATATCTGGACCGTTGAGCTGCATGGCTGCTGCATAGGAAGAAGCGACCTCCAGGGAGGTGTCCAAAGCCTTCGCCACATCTGCCCTGCGCTGGTGCTCAAAGCGGTCGCTAAAGCCGTTGATGGATTCTTGTGCAAGGCTCATGGCCTTATTCATGTCCATATCAAAAAGCGGCAGGAGGGATTCCGCTAAGCGGGCCAGGTTCCACCCCAGAATGGAGGGCTGATTGCCAAAGGCATAACGGCCCTGCCTATCGATGCTGGAGAAGACCGTCGCGGGCGAATAGGCCTCCATAAAGGCACAGGGGCCATAGTCAATGGTCTCGCCAGAGATGGTGGTGTTATCCGTATTCATCACGCCGTGAATAAAGCCCAAGCGCATCCACTGGGACACGGTGCGGATCTGCGCATCCATCACCTGGGTGAAAAATTCCTGGTAGTCCGCGCCAGGGTAGTGGCGCGCAATGGCATAGTCGGCCAATTGGCGGGTGTAATCCGTCTGCGCGGCTAGGTGAAAGGTGCCGACGCGGATGTGGCTAGCGGCCACGCGTACCACAATGCCGGCCGGTTGCACGTGCCCGCGCTGAATGGGCCGTCCGGTGGAAATAACCGCCAGCGCCCGGGTGGTGGGAACGCCCAAGGCATGCATAGCCTCAGAGACTAGGTACTCGCGCAGCATGGAAGACAGCGTTCCGCGGCCATCGGACCCGAGGCGGGAAAAGGGAGTAAGTCCAGTTCCCTTGGCATGGAGATCCCATAGCCGCCCGTCCTTATCCACCTCGCCCAAGAGCATGGCCCGGCCGTCTCCCATCTGCGGGTTAAACGCACCGAATTGGAAACCGGAATAGGCCATGGCGTGGCCGCCCGCGCGGCCGGTAAGGAAATCCATGCCCTCGGAGGAGCGCAGCCAGTCCGGGTCAAAGCCCAACTGCCTGGCCAGTTCCTCGTTGAGGATGACCATCTCTGGGTTCGGCTGCTCCTCCCCCTCGGTGGGGCGAACCAGGTGGGGAAGCTTCTGGGCAAAATCGTGGTGTAGCTGCATCTAAACCTCCAGTGTTCCGCGCACGCGAATCTGGGCGCGACCGCCTACCCAAATATCCGTGCCGTCATCGTTGATAAATACTTCGCCCGCCCGGCCAATCTGGCTGCCTTGTGTTGCGGTATAACGCGTTGGCACCAGGTTGCGCGAGCGCATAAACTGCGCGGCGCCGCCATTGAAAGAACCGGTGACCGGGTCTTCAAATTGCGTGGTAAAGGCCCGAACCTCATAGGCCGGCTCGCCCTCCGCGGCGTTAGGCTTAAGGCCCACAACGCCGACCTTGGGGCGCTCGCCTTGGGGCTTAACCGCACGCACCGCCTCGGCATCGCGTAATTGGAGCAGGCGCCAGCCCGGGCCATTGTCCACCCAGCCATGGTCGACAATATCCGCGCTATCTAGCCCCAGCCCACCGCAGGCCTCCTTCAGATCCGCCGGGCTTAGCGGTTCTTCGCGGCGCAGCGGCGGGGTAGCAAAGGACAAGACTTCGCCCTCTTGGCGGACAGTTACCAAGCCCACGCCGCATTCTTGGACGATGGCTCCCTCTGTCTGCGGGTTATTGCCTAGCGCCCGCCACGCGGCAGCGCTGCCCAAGGTGGGGTGGCCGGCAAAATCAAACTCTTCGTACGGGGTGAAAATGCGCACGCGGTAGTCCGCGCGGGCGTCGTGAGGTTCGAGCAAGAAGGTAGTCTCAGAAAAGTTGGTCCAGTTCGCGATTGCCTGCATCTGCTCGGTACTTAGGCCATCGGCGCCCGCAATCACCGCCAAGGCATTGCCATTAAAGGCACCCGTGGCAAAAACATCAACCTCAAAGAACTCGTGGTGCATGCCAGCCAGTCTAGTCAGCCCCAGGGATGAGGACTATGGCCTAGAGCCTGCGCTAGCCTAGAAAGCCATGAAGAAGCTATGGCCCGATGCACTTCGCGCGTGGGTAGGCCCACCGTGGAGAATTATCATTCCACTGTTTTTATGGGTTTCTTCTGCTTCTTATGCTGCTGATGTATTGGACGGGGATTCCCTCTTTCACAAGGGCGTTTTAGTTCTTTATTGCGTTGTCCTCCCATTGGCGTTGTGGCTGCAACCTAAGTTGAAGGAAAAGGCGATAGGCGCAATCGCCATTGTTTTTACCCTGTGTCTTTTTACCCCTTTGGCCGCGTTGAGTAACGTCCATGCTTTTCCCTTGGCGTATTGCGTTTTTCTCATTGGGGCGCATTCCCCGAAACGCATGCGCCGTGTATGGATTGTCTGGATAGGCGTAGGCACCCTTTTCTCTGTGTGGGCACAGCACTTTGGCAACCTTATCTTTAGGCATATTGATTTTGGGCTCGAGGGGGCACAGATTGATCCCCTAGTGTCCTTAGCCTCCGTTATTCTCATCGCGTGGCCGGTCATGGGATTTTTCTTCTTGCTTGGCACCAATGACCGCAAAAAGCGCGAGGACCAGCAGCTTCTGATTGAACGTGCGGAGATGGCTGGCGCGGTGGAGCGCAACCGCATCGCCCGAGAGATGCATGACATTGTGGCGCATAATTTAGCAGGCGTTATCGCTCTTGCCGACGGCGCCCGGTTCGCCGCTGCCAAAAATTCCGCAGCGGCCACAGAAGCCCTGGAAACCATTGCCTCTACCTCTCGCGATTCCCTCAAGCAGATGCGCGGATTGCTCTCCGTGCTGCGAGATGGCGATTCCCGCGCCGATACCAAGGCGCCTGGCGCGAGCGATATTGCCGGCCTTATCTCGGAAGCCCGCCGCAGCGGCTTCGATATCACCGTGCACGGGCTGGAGGACCTTCCGACCGAAAGCGACGAGCTCTACCAATTCACCGTCTACCGCGTGGTGCAAGAAATTTTGACCAATATGCTCAAGCATTCCCGCGATAAAAGGGGAGTACTGCGCTTCCGCTCTACTGGAAACGGCCTAGTATTGAGCGCCGATAACCCGGCCGCACGCACGCCAGACAATCACAAGCCCGGTTACGGGCTCATCGGAATGAGCGAGCGCGTTAAGGCCTATGGCGGCAGCGTTGCTACCCGTACTGAGGATGGACACTTCTTTATCACTGTGGAGGTACCCAATGACTAACCCTGAGCAGCCAATAGGTGCGTCCGCTGGCCCCATCCGTATCGGCCTAGTCGATGACCAGCCCCTCGTGCGCGCCGGGTTCGCCATGCTTCTTGGTTCCCAAGAGGATTTGGACGTTGCCTGGCAGGCATCCGATGGCGATGAAGTCCTCGACCTCGCCCGCGCGCAGCCTGCCGATATCGTGTTCATGGATGTCCAGATGGCCCGCGTCAATGGCATCGCCGCCACCGAAAGGCTGCTGCCGGAATTCCCGGACACCCAGGTCATCATGCTTACCACCTTCGATGACCAGAACTTTGTCCATGGCGCCATTTCCGCTGGGGCTTCTGGATTCCTGCTCAAAGACGTCGAACCGGAGGAACTCCTCGCCGCTATTCGTACCGTACATTCCGGCGAGGCCGTCCTTTCACCGCGCATTACCGCGCAGGTGCTGCAGCAATTGCGCAGCGAGCAGTCCGCGTCACAGCCTAATTCACATGCCACCCCCGTTGCGACAGCAGCTACCGCCCCTCCGACAGAAGATCTCACGCCACGCGAGCTGGACGTCCTCAAGCTGATGGCACTGGGGTATTCGAATACCGAAATCGCGGAGTGCGAGTTCGTCTCCATGGCCACGGTCAAGACCCACGTGCGCCACATCTTGACGAAAACCGGCTCGCGCGACCGCGTGCATGCTGTGCTTTACGCCCTTACTCATGGCGTGGTTTCGGTGGAGGAGCTGCTGTCTCATCCCTAGGTATGACCTGCTAAATCACTCCCAAGGATGGTTACTTCGTGCTGGTCAGGCGGCACGATGGAAACCATGCTCAAAGTTTCACACCTTTCCAAGAATTTCCGTTCCTTTAAAGCAGTAGATGACCTCTCCTTTGAGGTCCCAGACGGTCAAGTCACCGGCTTCCTCGGACCGAATGGTTCTGGCAAATCCACCACCATGCGCATGTGCGTGGGGTTGGAGAATCCGACTTCCGGCACCGCGACTTTTGATGGCACGCCCTTCCGCGGGCTGTCCAATCCCGCTACCACGGTGGGCACCTTGTTGGATGCCAACTGGTTCCACCCGGGCCGCAGCGCTCGTGCCCACCTGGGGTACATGGCCGCGTTGCAGGGCGTGTCCATGAACCACGTGGATGACACCCTGGACCGCGTCGGACTTACCCAGGTAGCCACCAAGCGAGTGGGCGGCTATTCGCTAGGCATGAAGCAGCGCCTGGGCCTTGCCTGTGCTCTCATCGGCGAGCCGAAGCACTTGCTTCTTGACGAACCCGTCAACGGCCTCGACCCCGAAGGCGTGCACTGGATGCGTGCCCGTATTCGCGAATTCGCCGAGGCCGGCTGCTCCGTGCTGGTTTCCTCCCACCTGCTTTCGGAGATGCAGCTCACCGCAGACCGCCTCGTGGTCATCGGCAAGGGCAAGCTGCTGGGCGAGGGCACCGTCGAGGAGTTCGTCAACGGCACGGGAGGCGCAAGCCTCGAGGTGATTGTGGACCAGCCCGATGAACTCCTGCGGCTGTTGCACGGCACCGATGCGGAGACCTCCTTTGACGGGGAAGTCTTGCGCGTGCGCGGCCTAGAAGGCTCCGACATCGGCCGCATCTGCCTAGACAACCGCATTCTTATCTCCAGCTTGGAACGCAAGCAGCCCTCCCTGGAAGAGGCCTACCTCGGCGCGACCGCTGACCACGTGGCCTACCGCTCCGCCTAAACGCATAACTCAACCTTTAAGGACAGATTTCTATGAATACTGTGGTTTCAGAATCCCGCAAACTCTTTTCTCTTCGCTCTACCTGGGTCTACCTCGCCATCGTGGCACTCGGCATGGCCGCCGGCGGCGTGCTCATGGCCTGGGGCTATGACTTTAACGGCAGCGTGGATGGCAAATTCCAATCTAGCGATATAGCTATTGCTAGTGAACTCGCTGTTGTAGTCATGATTTTCGCATCCGCGATGATGGTCGGCGGTGACTTAGGAAAAGGAACCGTTGCATGGTCTTATCTTTCATCCAACCGCCGCGTTGGTATAGTGCTCAGCCAATTTGCAGTCATCCTGGTAGCACTCTTGCTCGCAGCAACATTTGGCATGGCCGTGGGTGCCCTGCTGATTGCGGCATTCGGCGGCGATATTAACTTTGCTAGCTTCACCCAATGGCCGGATTGCAACCAGATTGTGCTGGCTTATGTGGAATGGACCGGTTTCACCTCACTTGCTATGGGGCTGGCATATTTGCTGCGCAGTGGCACCTTCGCTGCGATGATCTTAGTAGTGGAATTTTTCGTGGTAGAAACGGCACTTATAGCCTTCAATACCTCGTGGGCCCAATCCATCTTGAATGTCATGCCATTTGCCAATATGCAAACCTTGGTCCTTGGCAGCGAGTTAGGCGGCTTGGACCATTCCCGCGGTGTGTGTGCATTGATTCTCGGCGTGATGCTCGCGATCTGCGTCGGGGGTGCATGCGTGGTATCCCGCCGCCGTTCTGTCGCCAAATAGTGCCCAGAAATAACTACGCTGGTGGGCATGAGTGATGCACTTTTTGCCCGCATAGAACCCATCCAGACCATGCGGGATGGCACGGTCAAGCAGGTCAACCCGTTCTCCGGGACCGAGGTGTGGACCGTGCCGGGTCGGGGCAACCGCCCCTTGTCCACACCGGTGGCTAACCCGCAGCCCTTGCACGAAGAAGACTTCACCCACCGCTGCGCGTTTTGCTCAGGGCGCATGACCGATACCCCGCCGGAAAAGGCCCGCATCCTGCCATCCGGCGGGATTGTGCGTGGATTGCCCTTGAGCGAATACGGCCACACCGTCCCGGCCTTTCGCCGCATTCCCAATCTGTTTGAAATCGTCTCCTATGACTACTGGCACGCCAACTACGGCTTTGACATGGATGCGGAGACCCGCCAGCGCATGGACAACTACCTTGCCGATCCTGCTGGCCGTGAACATGTGCTCAATATCGTGCGCACGAAGCGCAAGGCGGCGCACCTGCCCGAGGCAAGCGAAGAGGAACTTATAGAACAGGCGGCGGGCTTTTTCGCAGGTGGCCATGACGTCATCGTGGCCGGACGCCATTTTGAGCGTGGTGCACAGGATGATTCCCAAGTGGTATCTTCCGGCACCTTGAGTGCCGAAGAGCACCTGCTCTTTATGCAGCTGACTATCGATGCCATGCGGGACCTCTACGAGCGCAACCGCTACGCACCCTATGTGGTGGCCTTCCAAAACTGGCTGCAGCCAGCCGGCGCCTCCTTTGAGCACTTGCACAAGCAACTCGTTGCCATCGATGACCGAGGAATGGCCTCCCACCGGGAGGTACAGATGCTGCGCAGCAATATGAACATGTACAACGAGTGGGCCGTGGACTATGCCGCTAGCCGCAACCTCATCGTTGCAGAAAATGACCATGCCGTTCTCTTCGCCGGCTTTGGGCACCGCTATCCCACCTTGGAGGTCTACTCCAAGTCCGCTACCTGTGAGCCGTGGCGGCAGTCAGAAGAGGAAATCCGCGCCATGAGCGACCTTGTTCACGCCGCCCACGCCGCAGTAGGCCGCGAGGTGCCCTGCAATGAGGAGTGGCACCACAAGCCTGCCGACGTCGACGTCGCTCAGCCATGGCGCATTCTCATCAAGCTGCGCATTTCTACCCTTGCCGGATTCGAAGGCGGCACCAAAATTTACCTCAACACGATCTCGCCTTGGGATCTGCGCGATAGGGTAGTAGGCAAGCTTTACCCCTTGCGCGAGTCCGGGCATGTTGCCCGCTCGGTCCGCGTGGCTACCGAATGTTTGGTACAGCGCAATAGCCTGCTGTATAACCCGCAGCTGCGCTAGGCAAGCTGTGCTGAGTAGTTCAAGGTGGGCTTAGCGCTTCACGACGAGCGTGAGCTCACTCGACCCAGGCCCCGGCTCCTCAACGGTCATACCCGCGGCGCGCGCGATGGCGGCAACGTCGGCGGCGCTATAGGCGTCAGCAGGCGAGAGCGCTAACTCGCGGGCTAACAGGCCCTTGTAGTGCTTATTGAAGTGGCTGACCACCTTGCGCGATCCATCGTCCTGCACGCTTTCCACCCGTACCGTTACCGCATCCTTTACCCGGCCCAATTGCTGGTACGTACCCGAGCGCAGATCCACAATAAGATCGTCTACCCCCTCGAGCGCCTGCGTAATCTGCTTGCCCCAGCGCGACTTCATGGTGCGGCCGCCAAGCTTCGAGCCCCCCGAAAGCCGGTAATGCGGAATCGGGTCGCTGGCGCGGAGGACGCCAAAGAGGGCGTCGCCAATAGCAAGGCGATCCCACGTGGGCAGGGAAGGGGCATCCAAGGCATCAAAAAGCACGCCGGTATAACGCAACACGGCCGGCATGGTGGGGGTGGTAAAAAGCCCCTGATTGGATTCGGCCTCACCACGCAGCTTTTCCGAAAGCTTGAGTACCTCCATGGCCTCGTCTTCCGGAAGAGACTGCAGCTCAGCGGCAATTTCGCGCCGGGTATCGTGCAACTGCGGAAAGGACAGCTGGCTGAAGTCAAGGGGCTGTCCCGTACCGCCATGGGCCTTAGTTTCTGAAGGAGGGAGGATAATGAGCATATATACAGGGTAGCGGGGTATATTTTTGTGCATGATTACCCGCCTTTCTGAACTATTTCTCCGTACCCTTCGTGAGGACCCCGCCGATGCCGAGGTCCCTAGCCACAAGCTGCTCGTCCGTGCCGGTTATGTACGCCGCGTCGCGCCGGGCGTGTATACCTGGCTGCCGTTGGGTCTGCGCACCCTGCGCAAGATTGAAGATGTAGTCCGTCAGGAAATGGACGCCATTGGCGGCCAGGAGATGCTCTTTCCTGCTTTGCTGCCGCGCGAGCCTTATGAAAAGACCAACCGCTGGGTGGAATACGGCGATAACCTCTTCTGCCTCAAGGACCGCAAGAACGCAGATATGCTGCTTGGCCCTACCCACGAGGAAATGTTTGCCAGCGCGGTCAAGGATATGTACTCCTCCTATAAGGATTTCCCGGTCACGCTCTATCAGATTCAGACCAAGTACCGCGATGAGGAGCGCCCCCGCGCTGGTGTGCTGCGCGGTCGCGAATTCACGATGAAGGATTCCTACTCCTTCGACATGACCGAGGAGGGATTGGACGAGTCCTACGGCCGCCACCGCAAGGCGTATCAAAATATCTTCAACCGCCTAGAGATCGATTACGCCATCTGTAAGGCCACCTCTGGTGCCATGGGCGGCTCCGCGTCCGAGGAATTCCTCGCCGTCTCTGAGGTGGGCGAGGATACCTTCGTGCGCTCCACCGAGGGCGACTACGCAGCCAACGTTGAGGCCGTGGTGACCCCAGCACCGGCGGAGAAGGATATCGAGGGCCAGCCAGAGGCACAGGAGCATGACACCCCGGGAGCAGAGACCATTGAGAAGCTGGTCGAATGGGCCCAGGGCGCAGGCATTACTGTCGACGGCCGCGAGGCCACCGCTGCAGACACCCTCAAGTGCATGATGGTCAAGCTCTACCACCCGGCCGTGGAGAGCGAAGAGCGCGAGTCCGAGTTGGCAGCCGTTCTCATTCCTGGCGACCGCGAGCTGGATGAAAAGCGCCTTGAGGCCGCACTCGAGCCGGTGGAATTTGAGTTGGCAGGGGACAAGGACTTTGCAGACAATGACTTCCTGGTCAAGGGCTATGTTGGCCCGCGCGCTTTAAACGCCAATGGCATCAAGGTCCTGGCCGATCCGCGTGTGGTCAAGGGGACGGCGTGGATTACCGGCGCCGATGCGAGCGAGCGCCACGTGGTTGGCTGCGTAGCCGGCCGCGATTTCACCGTGGATGAGTTCATTGAGGCCGCAGAGGTTAAAGAAGGCGACCTGGCTCCCAATAACCAGGGCACCTTGACCCTGGAGCGCGGCATTGAGCTCGGCCATATCTTCCAGCTGGGCCGCAAATACACCGAGGCCTTTGACGTGCAAATCTTGGATGAAAACGG
The DNA here is from genome assembly GCF_022347395.1 of Corynebacterium sp. ACRPF. NCBI lineage: Bacteria > Bacillati > Actinomycetota > Actinomycetes > Mycobacteriales > Corynebacteriaceae > Corynebacterium > Corynebacterium sp. ACRPF. Next base: position 31,069 of record NZ_JAKRNB010000022.1, on the reverse strand, counting down.
CAAGCGTGCGGTTCCTACCATGGGTTCTTATGGCATTGGTATTACCCGCATGCTGGCCGTCTTGGCCGAGCAGCGCCATGACGACAAAGGCCTCAACTGGCCGGTTGCCGTCGCTCCTTACCAAGTGCACGTGGCCGTGGCTAACAAGGACGCCGCCGCCATGGAGGCCGGCGACAAGCTGGTAGAGGAGCTATCTGCCAAGGGGCTCGAGGTGCTCTTCGATGACCGCCCAAAGGTCTCCCCGGGCGTGAAGTTCAAGGATGCGGAGCTCCTTGGCATGCCATTCGTGGCCATCTTGGGCCGTGCCTTCAAGGAAGGGAAAATTGAGCTGCGCATCCGCGGGGGAGAGACCCTCGAGGTTCCGGCCGAGGACATCGTGGACAAGATCCTCGAGCTCGTGCATGGCTAGAAAAGACCCAACTCTGCGCGGCGGGGTACCGTGGAAGGTATGAACTTTCAAAAGAATGGGCTTTCCACGGTGCTTTCAGCAATGGGCGTATTGCACTTTGTGAAGCCGAAGACTTTCGAATCCATTGTTCCGCCGCAGCTGCCAGGCCCTGCGCGCTTTTATAACTTTGCTTCGGGCCTGTGGGAGATTGCCACCGGTGCCTTGCTTCGCCGCCGCGCCACCCGCGGCTTCGGCGGTGCTTCCGCACTCGCGCTCTTTGCCGCGGTGTGGCCGGCCAATATGTACCACGCCTGGATTGAGCGCAAGGCAGGGTGGGCAAAGAAGCTCTACCACATCATCCGCCAGCCGCTGCAGGTGTTGTTGATGATGTATGCCTGGAATATCGCCAAGCATGAGGCATAAAGCCGCCTTGGCTGCATGCTAGCCAGTTAGGTCAAGCACAAAACCGGCCTCCTCCCTTACTCCGCGGGGTTTCGCGGGATGGGGAGGAGGCCGGTTTCGTGTTAAATGCCGAGGCTATAAACTAGCCGGCGACGGGGCCGCCGCAGTTAGGCCAAGCGCCAGCACCCTGGGTGGCTAGGACGCTTTCGGCCACGGCAATTTGCTGCTCGCGGGTTGCCTGGTCAGCGGTCGGGGCGTACTGAGTGCCGCCATTGGCAGCCCAGGTCTGCGGGTTGAACTGCAGGCCGCCCTGGTAACCGTTTCCGGTATTGATGTGCCAGTCACCGCCGGACTCGCAAGCAGCTACCTGATCCCAGGCGCTAGCCGGTGCGGCGGTAGCAGCAGGCGCGGCCAAGCCAGCAAGGCCGAGTGCTGCGGCGGATACGGTCAACATGGTCTTCTTAGAACGCATTGAGAGGAAACTCCTTCTCTTTGTGTCTGTTTAGCTTGCGGAATCTCCTGCAAGCTCATGGTGAACCAACCTACGCACGCTAGAGGAGCCGAAGCAATGCATAGGGCCGTAGAGGTTGCTGCCATTTCGCTGGCCCGTTGTCAGGGGATGGACAGGTGGGGGCTGGCCGGGGTGGTAGTGGTCTAGCGCATTCCGTGGGACTCCGCCGCGATGCCAATGAGCCAAGTAACCCATTCCTGATCCGGGGATTCTTCTTGCGCTGCACCCGTGGCGGCAGCGGACCACTTGCGGCCGTCGTGTGCGGCAAGGCCATCGATAAAGGCCAGGGCGGAAGCAGAATCGTGGGGCAGTTCTTGCTCTCCGGAGGTATAAGCCGGCTCCGGCTGCGGAGTGTTGCCGTAGCGGGCAAGTGCGCCCTGGAGGGCGTCGATGCGGCGATGATGAACAGCGAGGCGATGATCCACCTTGTCCTCGTGCTCGGGGCCAACGTAGGCGCGGGCGAAATCTAGACCGTATACCTGCTCATACTCCCAGCTCAGGAGATCAGCAGCGCTTTTTTGCTCTGGTTGGGAAAGCTCGGGAATATCGGGGGCATCGCCAGGCAGCCAAGCATTGAGCGCGATGGCCTGCTCGGTAACTAGGGTGCGTGATTCAACGGTGACCTCATCGGCGGCCTCGGTGGTAGCGGAAGCGGCATTTTCCATAATTTCGCCAGAGTCTGCGGCGTGATTGGCCTCGGTAGGGCGCTCTACCTCGCAGGAGCGTGGGGGATTGCCGGCATCATCCGTGCCGCATAGCCGCGTAATTTCGGCATACAGGGCATCCGCCTGGGAGCTGCGCAGCCCCGCGGCATGGTCATCGACGCCGCTGAGGGACAAGGCGTCGGTGGCGGCGGCGTCGGCAAGCGCCAGCAGCCTGCTCTCTGGCCGCGGGCCAAAATAGTCGACGACGGAATCAACCGCTTGGCACCCAGCCAAGGTGGGCAGGGTGGCGGTTGTGGCTACGAGGGTCAAAGCTAAACGTCGGCGGTTCACGCAAAAGACTGTACCCCGTAGCACGTAGGCTAGTGGGCATGGCTTTCCCAGATGCACAACAATTGACCGAGCTCCTGCAACCCAAACTAGCTGAGCGGGGATTGGACGTAGAAGACATTAAAACCACCAAGGCGGGAAAGAAATCCCAGGTCATTATCCGTATTGATGGCGATAAGCGCCCTAGCTCCGATGTGTTGGAGGAAGTATCCAACGAGATTTCTGCCTTCTTTGATGACAAGGAAGCGCAAGGAGAGCTGAACTTCGGCGCCGGCTATACCTTGGAGGTCTCCACCCCCGGCGTGGACCTGCCGCTCACCGCCCCGCGCCACTGGCGCCGCAATCGGGGGCGCAAGGTCTCCTTTGACCTTGGCGATGGCAAGACTCAATCGGCGCGCATTGGCGCGCTTAACGACGCCGCCGATGCCGTAATCCTCATCACGGCAAGCAAAAAGGACGTGCAGGTGCGCGCTGAACGATTGGAAAACATTGCCCGGGCAGTGGTAGAAATTGAGTTTGCACAGCCGTCCGAACAGGAGTTAGAGGCAGTGCGCAAGACGTTTGAAGAAGCCGAGAATTAACCGGCAACCGAGAGGAATGACAAGTGAATATTGATCTACAGGCACTTCGTACCATCGAGTCCGAGCGCAACGTCCCCGTAAAGGACTTGCTGGAAGCGATTGCGGGTGCCTTGTTGTATTCCTACCTGGATTACCGCGAGTCTAATGCTGGCGGCAAGGTAGAAGGCGCCAAGTCCCGCGTCGATATCGACGCCATCACCGGTGCGGTCAGCGTCATTGTCTCGGAGCGCGACCCAGAAACTGGGGAAGTAACCACCGAATACGATGACACCCCGGAAAACTTTGGACGCGTGGGCGCACAGGCCGTGCGCGAGGCCATCCTGCGCAAGTTGCGCGAGGCCGAGGCAGAGCGCACCTATGATTCCTACTCGGAGCTTACCGGCCGCGTTGTCAGCGGCATCGTCCAGCGCGATGCGCGCGCTAATGCCCGCGGCATCGTCGTGGTCCAGCTTGGCTCTGAGCTGGAGTCCCAGGATGGCATCTTGCTGCCGGCTGAGCAGATTCCGGGTGAAAAGCTCGAGCATGGTGACCGCATTAAGGCCTATGTCGTAGGCGTTAACCGCAACGGCGCCCAGGTACAGATCAATCTCTCCCGCACCCACCCGGAGCTGGTGCGTGGCCTTTTCCAGCTCGAAGTTCCCGAAGTTGCTGATGGCACCGTAGAAATGATTGCCATCGCCCGCGAGGCAGGACACCGTTCCAAGGCGGCAGTTGTGGGTCATGCCAAGGGCCTGAACGCTAAGGGTGCCTGCATTGGCCCGCGCGGTCAGCGCGTCAATAACATCATGCGCCAGCTTGGCGGTGAAAAGATTGACATTATCGACTTCAGCGAGGATCCAACGGTCTACGTAGGCAACGCATTGGCTCCCTCGAAGGTGGTCAAGGTCACCGTTGTAGACGACGAGGCGCAAATCGCGCGCGTGGTGGTGCCGGATTACCAGCTGTCTCTGGCTATTGGTAAAGAGGGGCAGAATGCCCGTCTAGCTGCCCGTTTGACCGGTTGGAAAATCGATATTCACTCGGACGCTGACGCTAATTAAGGATCTGCGCTTTTGTAGCGTAGGCTAGTAAACGGCCCAGTTGCAGATTGGGGCATATTGGCGACGCGAAAAGTAAGGAGTTGAATGTCTGAGAGACTAAGACTCCGGACCTGCATCGCTACTCGCCGCCGCCTGCCAGATACGGACTTGCTACGGGTGGTCATCGACCACGATGATCCGCACGGCCGCCGTCTGGTAGCAGATCCACACCGCCGGCTTCCCGGCCGCGGGGCGTGGATTAGCCCCACACTATCTGCACTCGAGCTAGCGGAGCGCAAACGCGCCTTCAAGCGCGCGCTTCGCACGTCCGCACCCGTGGACACAGGTCAGGTACGGCAGTACTTGGAAGCGCATAGCGGACAGGTACTTAGCGTGGAAAACGCCGCGTTGGATTCGTACGAACCAGAGTTACAAAGGAAGACCGAACACTGATGAGCGCACAACGATGAAGCATCAGCGATGAAAGTCCTACACACCTAACTAGGGGTCAGGCCAGTTTCCGCGGCCTTGACTCCTAGTCGATACCAAGAGGAGACAAGTGCCCGGAAAGCTACGTGTTCACGAGCTCGCAAAGCAGCTCGGAGTAACCAGCAAGGAACTGCTCGCCACCCTGAAAGAACAGGGTGAGTTTGTAAAGACTGCTTCTTCCACCATCGAACCGCCGGTGATTAAGAAGATGCGAGCTCATTATGAAGCACAGTCGGGCGGCGATGACGCCGCCGAGAAGAAGCAAGACAATAAGCCTGCCAAGGGTGCCGCTAAGAGCACTACAAAGGAGGGCGCTCCTAAGCCAGGTGCGAAGGCCGCTGCACCCAAGCCGGGCGCAGAGGCGCCAAAGCCAGGCGCGAAGGCCGCTGCACCGAAGCCTGGCCAGGGCGCACCGAAGCCGGGACAGGGTGCTGCTGCTAAGCCCGGCGCAAAGCCAGCTGCCCCGAAGCCTGGTGCTAAGCCTGCTGCACCGAAGCCTGGCCAGGGCGCACCGAAGCCAGGACAGGCTGGCGGCAAGAAGTCGGGCGAGCGCCCGACCCCAGGCAATTCCATGCCTCGTCCAATGCCGAAGCCAGGCGGTTCCCGTCGCGTAGCCAATAACCCGTTCTCCACGGGTGGCGGCGACAACCGTCCGGGCCCCCGCCCAGGCGGCTCCAAGGGGCAGCGTGGCGGCAATAAGCCAGGCGATAACCGCGGTAAGCGCGGTGGCCAGAACGAGGGCGGAAATAACCGCCAGGGTGGCAATAACCAGGGTGGCGGCGGTCGTCGTCCATCCCCGGCCATGATGCCGTCCCACCCGAACCCTGCGTCGATGCCGTCTAAGGCACCGAGCGGCGGTGGACGTGGTGGTCGCGGTCGAGGCGGTCGCGGCGGTCCGAGTCACGGTGGCCCAGGTGGTGGCCGTCCAGGCGGTTTCCGCGGAGGCGGACGCGGCGGACGTCGCGGCGGCACCGCGGGTGCATTCGGCCGCCCAGGTGGCGCTCCACGTAAGGGCAAGAAGTCCAAGCGTCAGAAGCGCCATGAGTACGAGGAGCAGCAAAAGCATGTCGTAGGCGGCGTGCGCTTGCCAGACGGCAAGGGCCAGACCGTCCGCCTGCGTCGTGGCGCATCCCTGTCTGACTTCGCCGAGAAGATCGGCGCGGATCCAGCAGCACTGGTGCAGGCACTGTTCAACCTCGGTGAAATGGTGACGGCAACCGCTTCCGTATCGGAAGATACGCTGCAGCTGCTTGGCTCCGAGATCAACTACAACGTCGAGGTCGTCTCCCCTGAGGACGAGGACCGCGAGCTGCTCGAGTCCTTCGACCTGAAGTTCGGCGAGGACGAAGGCGACGAGGAAGCACTGGAGAATCGTCCTCCAGTCGTCTCCGTTATGGGTCACGTTGACCACGGTAAGACCCGCCTGTTGGACGCCATCCGTAAGACCAACGAGGGCGCCCGCGAGGAAGGCGGTATCACCCAGGGCATTGGTGCCTACCAGACCACGGTGGTCGTGGACGGCGAGCGCACCATCACCTTCCTGGATACCCCGGGTCACGAGGCCTTTACCGCCATGCGTGCTCGTGGTGCTAAGTCCACCGACTTGGCCATCCTCGTGGTTGCCGCCGATGACGGCGTCATGCCACAGACCGTGGAGGCCATCAACCACGCCAAGGCTGCCGATATTCCGGTCGTCGTGGCTGTGAACAAGGTGGATAAGCCGGAAGCTCAGCCGGATAAGATCCGTGGCCAGCTCACCGAGTATGGCCTGGTTCCGGAAGAGTACGGCGGTGACACCATGTTCGTGGATATCTCCGCGAAGCAGGGCAAGAACATTGACCAGTTGCTTGAGTCGGTCATCTTGACCGCGGATGCCGCCTTGGAGCTGACCGCTAACCCGGACATGGACGCACAGGGCGTGGCCATCGAGGCTCACTTGGATCGCGGCCGTGGTCCGGTGGCAACGGTCATCATTCAGCGCGGTACCTTGCACGTGGGTGACTCAATCGTCGTCGGTGATGCGCACGGTCGTGTCCGCCGCATGCTCGATGAGTTCGGCGAAGACGTCAAAGAGGCCGGTCCATCCCGCCCGGTTCAGGTCCAAGGCCTGTCCGGTGTGCCTGGCGCTGGCGATAACCTGCTCGTGGTGGAAGACGACCGCGTTGCCCGCCAGATTGCCAACCAGCGTGACGCCCGCAAGCGCTCTGCCCTGCAGGCCAAGCAGCGCAAGCGCGTCTCCCTGGAGGATCTGGACAAGGTATTGCAGGAGACTTCGACCCTCAACCTCATCCTCAAGGGCGACAATGCCGGTTCCGTCGAGGCACTGGAAGACGCCCTGCTGGATATCAAGACCGAGGACGAAGTCGAGCTCAACATCATCGACCGTGGTGTCGGTGCTGTGACCGAGACCAACGTATCTCTCGCAGCGGCTTCCGACGCCGTCATTATTGCCTTCAACACTCGTGCGGAAGGCAAGGCAACGGAGATGGCTACCCAAGAGGGCGTGGATATTCGTTACTACACGATCATCTACAAGGCCATCGAAGAGGTCGAGGCTGCGCTCAAGGGCATGCTCAAGCCGATTTACGAGGAACGCGACACCGGTGCTGCCGAAATCCGCGCCCTGTTCAAGTCCTCCGCGGTGGGTACCATCGCCGGCTGCATGGTTACCGAGGGCAAGGTTGTCCGCAACGGCAAGGTTCGCTTGCTGCGCGATAACAACGTCATCACTGCCGACGCCAAGATTGAGTCCCTGCGTCACGAGAAGGACGACGCAACCGAGATCAAGGCCGGCTACGAGTGCGGTATGGTGCTCTCTTACCCGGATATCCAGGTAGGCGACATCATCCAGGCCTACGAAGAGGTCGAGGTTCCGCGCGACTAATCGCCGCCGTCTCAAGGCCCGCTTCCGCTCCCGCCGTCCCCACTGAATGTGCTGCCAGCACTCAGTAGGGAAGGCCCGGGGAGATGGGAAGCGGGCCTTGTGCTATTCCTGCGTCTGTGAGTTGAGGGCGCCGTGGGCGCCGCTGCCTACAGGTGCTGCCGCGACGGGTTTTCATTGTCCGGTATTCGGCACTAAACTGGTGGTTTCTTGTACCGGTTGGCGGTAATTTTAGAGATAGATTCTTTTCGAGCTGGGAGGTTCACATGGTCGATCACGCACGCGCAGCGCGCATGGCCAAGCGCATTCAGGAAATCGTGGCAAGCGCCATCGAACGCCAGATTAAGGATCGCCGCCTCGAGTTGGTGACCATTACGGATACTCGAGTCACGGGCGACCTGCACGATGCCACCGTTTTTTATACCGTGCGCGGAAAAGACATCGACTCCGAGCCAGACTTCGCTCAAGCAGAAGAAGCCCTCAAGCGCGCTAAAGGTCAACTGCGCAAGATTGTGGGTGATCAACTCTCGGTGCGGTTTACCCCGACGCTCACCTTCGAGGTCGATACCGTTCCGGAGGCCTCCGCTCATATGGAAGAACTTCTCGCCCGTGCTCGCGCCCGCGATGAAGAACTGGCAAAGCTGAAGGAAAACGCCCAGCCGGCAGGGGATGCGAACCCGTATAAGACCTCCGATGAAGACGAGGCTTAAGTGACTAAGAAGCAATACCAGCCGGCAGTTGCCGCTTTGCATGATGCTCATAGCATCTGCATTGTGACGCACCTGCGGCCGGATGCCGATGCCATCGGCTCTGCTGCGGCGTTGCTGCTCGCGCTGCGCCAACGGGGCAAAGATGTGTGTGCCGTTGTGGGCCAGGAGCGGGAAATTTCCCGTAACCTTTACACCATTCCTGCCGCCGACGACGTCACCACTAGTCGTGAGCTGCCGGAAGGCTATGACCTCTACGTCACCGTTGATTGTGGTTCTTTGGACCGAACGGGCTTTTTTGCGGATCGGATTGAGCAGCTAGCCCAGCAGGGCCGGGTTCTGTGCATTGACCATCATTCTTCTAATCCAGGGTTTGGTGCCATCAATGTGGTGGACACTGAATGTGAATCCACCACCGTGGTGTTGCTGAGCATCTTGGATTCATTGGAGATTCAGATTGACCGTCATATTGCACACTGCTTATATGCCGGTTTGATGACCGATACTGGCAGCTTCCGCTGGGGTAGGCCGGCTATGCACGATATTGCTACCCGCCTCATGCACTACGATCTGGATACCAAGCAGATCGCAGCTGACCTGTTAGATTCCACCACTCCGGACGATCTTCAGATGATCGGTAGGGTATTGGCCGGTTTGCGCCTCGAAGAAGCAGGGGAGCACACCCTAGGCATTCTCGTCGCGCGGCTGGAAGATATCCAGGGACACTCCGATTCGGCTGTCGAATCACTAGTGGAGTTCGTTCGCGCGCTTGAAGGAACCACCGTCGGCGTGGTGTTTAAGGAACAAGCTCCGGAGGTGTGGGCAGTTTCTTTGCGTTCTTCTCGCATCGATTGTTCTTCGGTGGCGCTAACCTTCGGCGGCGGCGGGCATGTACCGGCCGCGGGCTATACCGCCTACGGGGCTCCGGAAAAAATTATTAAGGAATTGGTGGCCGCTATCCAATGAGAAATAGGCAGACGGATGGAATGAACGCTCAGGATCGCTCCACCGCTGGCACGGTAACCGCACGCGAGGTCTTTGGCCTCGCGTTTCCCGCGCTTGGCGTACTTGCGGCCATGCCGCTCTACCTTTTGCTAGATACCGCGGTTGTTGGTCGTCTAGGTGCCCAAGAGCTCGCCTCACTTGCTGCAGCCACCACAATTCACTCCGTGGTGACGACACAGTTGACTTTCTTGTCCTACGGCACGACCGCTCGTTCTGCTCGGCTCTTTGGCTCCGGCAAACGGGAAGCTGCGGTTGCTGAAGGCGTGCAAGCCACCTATGTGGCCCTAGGAGTAGGCGGGCTGCTCGCGGTAATCATGTGGATTTTTGGCGGCGTATTTGCACGCGCCTTAACCGGTGATCCCACCACGGCCGCCGGGACGGCCTTGTGGCTGCGCATCGCAGCACTGGCTATTCCCGTTACTTTGGTGGAAATGGCCGGAAATGGCTGGATGCGCGGTGTCCAAGATACGAAGAAGCCGCTGTACTTTACGTTGTCTGGCATGATTCCCGGCGCTATTGCGGTGCCCATCTTCGTCCATTTCTGGGGGCTGGCAGGCTCGGCCATTGCCACGGTATTAGGCATGAGCATTATTGCCGCGCTATTCGTCCGCGAATTGCATAAGGAACATACCGGCTCCTGGCAATTTCAATGGCATGTGGTACGCGAACAGCTCATCTTAGGCCGCGATCTTATTTTGCGTTCAGCCAGCTTCCAGGTGGCCTTTCTTACCGCCACGGCTGTGGTTTCCCGCGTTGGTACCGCTTCTTTGGCCGGTCACCAGATCATGATGCAGCTGTGGAACTTCATGTCCCTCATCTTGGATTCGTTGGCCATTGCCGCGCAATCATTGACTGGTGCTGCACTAGGTGCTGGCTCTGCGCGGCACGCACGCAGTGTGGGCAGCAAGGTGGCGTTGTACTCTACGATTTTCTCTGGCCTCTTGGCTGTCGTATTTGCTGCTGGTGCAGGGATTATTCCGCGCATCTTCACCTCCTCTCCGGAAGTGCTCGATGCCATCTCTAAGCCGTGGTGGATCCTGGTAGCCATGGTTATCGGCGGTGGCGTGGTCTTCGCCTTCGATGGTGTCTTGCTCGGCGCCGGCGATGCTGCGTTCCTGCGCACGCTGACCATTTCTTCGGTCCTAGTGGGATTTTTGCCGGGCGTTATCTTGGCGCACTTTATGGGCACAGGCTTAACCGGCGTGTGGTGTGGCCTCGCCGCCTTCATTGCTTTCCGCATGGTGGGTGTCGTCTACCGGTTCCGATCGATGAAATGGGCCGTAGTGCAGGAGGGCTAGCTGCGCTAAAGTGGGCGTGTTGATACTCTCGCGTGGTGTGCGGCTACGTGCAGCGCGCAGCTTCTAGGAAGACAGGTGAGAAACCTATGCCAACAGTGTGGGCGGTTTCTGACCTGCATGGAGCGGTCAGCGCCAATAGCGAGCGCATTGATCAGCTCACCCCGCCCGATCCCGCAGATTGGCTCATCGTGGCCGGGGACGTTGCAGAACGCACCGATCTCATTATTCGTATTTTGCGCCAGCTCAATGATCGCTATGCCAGGGTTATCTGGGTGCCGGGTAACCATGAGCTATTCTCCCGCTCTCAGGACCGCTATCAAGGCCGAGAAAAGTATGCGCACCTGGTGGAAAGGTGCAGGGAAATTGGAGTTATTACTCCCGAAGACCCGTATCCGGTATTCCACGGGACCACCATCGTTCCGCTATTTACTTTGTATGATTACAGTTTCCGTCCGCATGGCCTTACCGTGGGCGAAGCTATTGACGCGGCGCGCGCAAAACAACTGATGATGACCGATGAGTTCGCCATCGCCCCCTTCGTAGACGTGCGGGCGTGGTGTTGGGACAGGTTGGCCTATTCTATCAAGCGCCTTTCCCGAGTACATGGTCCTACCGTGTTGGTTAACCATTGGCCGTTGGTCCAAGAGCCGACAATGTTATTGCGCTTTCCGGAAATTGCCTTGTGGTGCGGAACCAGGCATACGCGGTCGTGGCCGCGGCGCTATAACGCGCAGTCCGTCATCTATGGGCACCTGCATATGCCGTCTCGCATGAATGTGGACGGCGTTGACCACATCGAAACGTCATTGGGGTATCCGCGTGAATGGCAGGGGCGTGAGAGCGCCCAGGCGTGGCCCTATCCGGTACTGCGTTCCTTTGTAGAGGAGGGGACACGATGATGTATCCAGAGCTATTTCCAGAATGTGCGCGCTATTGCTACGTACGCACGGACTCGAGCTATACGGATTTGGCCAATTTTGAAGAACTCGCGGCCGAAGAAAAGTCTTTGGTTTCCCAGGCCGTTGATGTACGTAAGGCCGAGTTCGGTGATGCTCGGTGGTGTGCGCACCGAGCCTTGCAGGAATTGGGGGCCAGCCCGGCGACGCCGATTTTGCGCGGTGAGCGCGGCATGCCGCTGTGGCCAGAAGGTTTTGTAGGCTCGATGACGCATACCGAGGGGATGCGGGCTGCGGTGGTTGCCCCTACCTCATCCTTAAAATCCGTAGGCCTGGATGCAGAACCCGCCGAACCGCTGCCGGATCATGTGCTCACCATGATCGCCCGGGCGGGGGAGATGCCGCAGCTTTTGCGGCTGCGTGAGGCGGGGATTACCTGCCCGGATCGTTTGCTCTTCTGCGCCAAAGAGGCCACGTATAAGTCGTGGTTTCCCATGACCTTTCGCTGGCTGGACTTTGACCAAGCAGAAATCGACCTGCGCGAGGATGGCACGTTAATTTCCTATATTTTGGCTAGGCCCACACCGGTGCCTTTTATCACCGGGCGCTGGGTAATCAGAGATGGCTACGTTATCGTCTCCACCTCGGTTCCGGCTTTAGACTTTAGCCACTAAAGGGTAGAGGGCCGTGCCACAAATACGGTGGCGAGGCGCTTGCCTTTTTCTTTAATGAGCGCCACGGCTTGGCCATTAGGGGCTACAGCAGCGTGGACGCCCTTGAGTCCGCGGGGCTCAAGCCACTTGCCCATAGCGAGGGCGGCTGCCTCCTCCTCCGAAACGGAAAGGACGGGGAAGCAGCGAGCCAAGGCCTCATCCAAGCTGAGGGAAAGGCGCGGGGAATCGGCAAGGGCGTCGAGCGAGTGGGCGTCGGGAAGCGCAAAAGGGCCCACCTCAGTGCGGCGCAAGGCGGTCAGGTGCCCGCCCACCTGCAGCGCTTCGCCCAGATCGCGGGCCAGGGAGCGAATATAGGTACCGGAAGAACAATCCACCGTGACGTCTAGATCGATGTAGTCGCCCTCGCTGCGCTCTGCCAGAACGTCAAACCTATCTACCGTTACTGGGCGGGCGGGAATGTCTACCTCCTGGCCCTCGCGTACTAGCTCATGGGCGCGGCGGCCGTTAATTTTAATAGCGGATACGGCCGCGGGCTTTTGCATAATATCGCCGGTGAGCTTGGCAATCTCTGCCTCGATTGCGGTGCGGTCAATGGCCGCAGCGCTAGCGCCCCAGCAGTGTTCTCCTTCGGCGTCATCGGTTGTGGTGGCGGCGCCGAGGCGAATGGTGGCGTCGTAGGACTTAGTGGAGGCAACCATGTGGGCCAAGAACTTGGTGCCACGCTCCAAGCCAAGGACAAGCACGCCGGTGGCCATGGGGTCTAGAGTGCCGGCGTGGCCTACCTTCTTGGTGTGAAAGTACCTGCGTAGGCGGCCGACAACATCGTGGGAGGTCATGCCGGCGGGTTTGTCTACGATGACGAGTCCGGAGTTTGCGAGCGCATCAGTCATAGCCTCTAAGTCTATGCTCTACGATGGTCTGCGTGGATATTTGGTACGGAATCGATGACATCCCTGCGGAAGTGGGCCCAACGTCAGTAACCATCGGCGTCTTTGACGGCCTGCACCGCGGCCATCAGCAGCTCATCTCCGCCTGCGTGGAGCATGCACGCGCTCATGGTGAGCGCCCTGTCATGGTGACCTTTGACCCGCACCCGGTGTCGGTATTCCTCCCGGAGCGTGCGCCCTTGGCGGTGCTGAGTTTTGAACGCCGACTGGAATTGGCCGAAGAGATGGGCATTGCAGCCGTGCTTGTTATTGACTTCACCCGCGACCTTGCTGGGGTGGAGCCACGGCCCTACGTAGAGGATTTATTGGTAGGAAAGCTCGCAGCACAGCACATCGTGGTAGGCGAGAACTTCACCTTTGGCGCCGGCGCGACCGGAACCGCCCAGTCTATGCAGGACTTTGGTGCCGAGTTCGGCTTTAGTGTGGACATCGTTCCGCTGCTGGATGATGAGGGCGTGCGCATTTGCTCCACCCACATTCGTGAGTGCCTTGCGCAGGGGGATATCGAATCCGCTAATTGGGCTCTCGGTCGCCATTTCACCGTGACCGGGCCTGTAGTGCGCGGCGCAGGACGTGGTGGCAAGGAGCTCGGATTCCCCACGGCCAATCAGTATTTCCCGGATACAGTGGCTATCCCGGCCGATGGCGTTTACGCGGGCTGGTTCATCGTCCACTCTGACTCCGATATCGAGGGGGATATGCGGCCTGGCGTGGCCTATGCGGCCGCGATTTCCGTAGGTACCAACCCCACCTTCGGCGACGAGGAGCGCTCTATCGAGTCCTTCGTGCTCGACCGCGACGCTGACCTGTACGGCTACGAGGCTACGGTGCACTTTGTGGGCCACCTGCGCGATATGGTGAAGTTCAATTCCGTAGACGAGCTACTTGAGGCCATGGCCAATGATGTAGCCAAGGCCCGCCAGGTGCTTGCTGCCGACGCGAAGGCGCAGAGCTGGACCGCGAAAGACTACTTCCTGCGGGAGAAATAAATGAAGGCGATTCTCGATCTTGATACCGGCATTGATGATGCCCTAGCGCTGGCGTATGCCATCGCCCATCCGGACCTGGACTTAATCGGCGTGACCTGTACGTACGGCAACGTGACCGTGCCCTTGGCCGTGCGCAACACACTGGCCCTTCTAGAGCTGCTGGGCCACGACGATATTCCAGTCTTTGCCGGGCCTAGCCCGGATGGGTTTCGGCCAAGCGAGATTTCTTCCTTTATCCACGGCCACAACGGCGTGGGGGAGGTCCTTCTTCCGCCGGCAACCCCCCAGGCGCAGTCCCAACCAGCGGCCGAGTTTCTCATCGAAGCTGTGCACGAGCACGGCGATGATCTAGTAATCATTCCGACCGGCCCGTCCACCACGATTGCTGCCGCCATGCAGCAGGACCCTTCTTTTGCCGCGGCCGCGCACTTGGTGATGATGGGTGGGGCTCTTACCGTTCCTGGCAACGTCACGCCGTGGTCTGAGGCCAATATCTCCCAGGATCCGGAAGCTACCGATTACCTGTTCCGCCACACGAGCGATACCACCATGGTGGGCTTGGATGTCACCTTGCGCACCCTTTTGACCACGGCGGAGTCCGCTCGTTGGCGCGCTACCGGCACCCACGCCGGCCGCATCTTTGCGGATATGGTGGACTATTATATCCGCGCTTACGCCACCACATCGCCGCACTTGGGCGGGTGCGGTTTGCACGATCCATTAGCCGTTGCGGTGGCGGCAGATGCCTCGCTTGTCGACGTCCTATCTATAAACCTCAAGACGGACACCACCGGCCCTACCCGTGGACGGGCAATCGCGGATGAAAAGCGATTGGATGCGCCGCCTACTGCCCGGGTGGCTGTGGGCGTGGATAGTGAGCGCTTTGTGCGGGAGTTTGTCGGACGACTTGAGGCGCTCTTCAGCGAGCTCTAAAAGCACAGCCTAGAAGCCGTGTGGTTTTGATTTTCTCTGCCTGAGCGCTGTAAGGTATTTCTTTGGCTTAGCGACTGCGGTTCACAGCAGTTGCGGCACGCACAAGCAATGCGCATCGCGCTGGCTTATGCGTCACGATAATGTGGACTGAAATAAAGGAGAAATACTCATGGCATTGACCACTGAGAAGAAGGCCGAAATCCTCAAGGAGTACGGCCTGCACGAAACCGATACCGGTTCCCCTGAGGCACAGGTTGCCCTGCTGACCTCCCGCATCAATACTTTGACCGAGCACCTGAAGTTCCACAAGCACGATCACCACTCCCGTCGTGGTCTGCTGCTGATGGTTGGTCGCCGTCGTGGCCTGCTGAAGTACCTGGCTGAGAACAACGTCGATCGCTACCGTGATCTGATCTCTCGCCTGGGTCTGCGCCGTTAATTTCGGCCCAGCTTCGGCCACCTCGCCCCGCCCTTTGGCGGGGCTTTTGTGGTTTTTCTGTTAGAATTTGACACCGTTGTCATAGACAAAATCGACCAGGCGGCATCGACGATCGCCTAAACCACTCAAGGAGACATTTTTTAATGAGCGTTCAGAACTCCGTCGAGTTCAATATTGACGAGGACTTTGGCATTACCGAGGCCATTGCCACGCTAGACAATGGTGACTTTGGTACCCGCACCCTGCGCTTTGAAACCGGCCAGCTGGCCCGGCAGGCAGACGGCTCCGTGACCACCTACTTGGACGATGACACCATGTTGCTGGCCACGACCACTGCGTCCAACCAGCCGCGCGAGGGATTCGACTTCTTCCCCCTGACCGTGGACGTAGAAGAGCGCATGTACGCCGCCGGCAAGATTCCGGGCTCCTTCTTCCGCCGTGAGGGTCGCCCGTCTTCTGAGGCCATCCTGGCATGCCGCCTTATCGACCGCCCGCTGCGCCCAACCTTTGTCAAGGGCCTGCGCAACGAGGTCCAGGTCGTTGTCACCGTGATGTCCCAGGATCCGGAGGAGTACTACGACGTCGTTGCCATCAACGGCGCTTCCGCCGCCACCCAGCTGTCCGGTCTGCCCGTCTCCGGTGCAGTCGGTGGCGTCCGCATGGCACTGATTGCTGACGATAAGCACCCAGAAGGCCAGTGGGTAGCGTTCCCGAACCACGAGCAGCACGAGCGCGCACTCTTTGAGATGGTCGTTGCCGGACGCATTGTTAAAAAGGGCCGCAAGGACGACGTAGCCATCATGATGGTTGAGGCCGGTGCTGGCACCAACGTTGCTGAGCGCATTACCGACGGCGCTCCTGCACCGCAGGAAGCAGCCGTCGCTGAAGGCTTGGAGGCAGCAAAGCCTTTCATTAAGACCCTGTGTGAGGCCCAGAACGGTCTGGCGGAGCGTGCCGCCAAGGAAACCCAGGAGTTCCCGCTCTTCCCGGCATACGGCGATGATGTCTTCGCGGCAGTTGAAAAGGCCGCTGCAAAGAAGCTAGAGAAGCTGCTGACCATTCCGGGCAAGCAGGAACGCGACGACGCCACCAATGAATACATGGAGCAGGTCGAAGAAAAGCTCTTGGACCAGTTCGAGGACTTGGAAGAGGCCGATGCGTCTAAGCAGATCCGCGGCGCTTATAACGCTTTGATGAAGCAGATCGTGCGCCAGAAGATCCTCTCCGAGGGCTTCCGTATCGATGGCCGCGGCGTTACCGATATCCGTGACCTCTCCGTTGAGGTGGACTTGGTTCCGCGTGCTCACGGTTCCTCCCTGTTCGAGCGCGGTGAGACCCAGATTCTGGGTGTTACCACTCTGGACATGCTCAAGATGGAGCAGCAGATTGATTCCCTGACCCCGGTGGAATCCAAGCGCTACATGCACCACTACAACTTCCCGCCATTCTCCACTGGCGAGACCGGCCGCGTGGGCTCTCCGAAGCGCCGCGAGATCGGCCACGGTGCTTTGGCCGAGCGCGCTCTGCTTCCGGTCATCCCATCCCGTGAGGACTTCCCATACGCCATCCGCCAGGTCTCCGAAGCCTTGGGCTCCAATGGCTCTACCTCCATGGGCTCTGTATGTGCCTCCACCTTGTCCCTCTACAATGCCGGTGTTCCGCTGAAGGCTCCGGTAGCTGGCATCGCTATGGGCCTGGTTTCTGGCGAGGTTAATGGCAAGGAGAAGTTTGTCGCCCTGACCGATATTCTCGGCGCCGAGGATGCCTTTGGCGATATGGACTTCAAGGTCGCCGGTACCTCTGAGTACATCACCGCCCTGCAGCTGGACACCAAGTTGGATGGCATCCCGTCCAAGGTCCTGGCCCAGGCACTGGAGCAGGCTCGCGATGCCCGCTCTACCATCCTGGAGACCATGGCTGAGGTCATCGATACCCCGGACGAGATGTCTGGCCTTGCACCGAAGATCACCTCCGTGAAGATCCCGGTTAATAAGATCGGCGAGCTCATCGGACCAAAGGGCAAGACCATCAACCAGATCACCGAGGAAACTGGCGCCGATGTCTCCATCGAGGATGACGGAACCGTCTACGTTTCCGCTGCAACCGGTGAGGCTGCGGATGCTGCCATCGATAAGGTTAATTCCATTGCTAACCCGCAGCTGCCGAAGGTAGGAGAGCGCTTCCTAGGCACCGTGGTAAAGACCGTGCCGTTCGGCGCATTCGTTTCCTTGACCCCGGGTCGCGATGGCTTGATCCACATTTCCAACCTGGGTGGCGACGAGCGCATCGAGAAGGTAGAAGACGTCATCAACGTTGGCGATAAGGTTCAGGTAGAAATCGCGGATATCGATAACCGCGGCAAGATTTCCCTGGTTCCGGTTGAGGACTAATCCCTAAACCCAAAGAAAGGCTCTGCCTTCCAGTTCACTCGCTGGAAGGCAGAGCCTTTCTTCGTAGGTGTGCAACATTTAGAGGCGCCGCTATACCTTAGTTCTGGAAGTCGATGACAACGCGCGATGGGTCCTTCAGATACGTCACGGAGTAGGCGGTCTTCTTCTCTAGACCGATAATGAGCTGGGTTTGCGCCTCAAAGGTGGTGGTGTAGTTGACTGCACTGACCACCCCGGCACCAGGGGTAGTGCCTGGTTGCATGTACTTTTCTTTTAGCTCTGGGGTAGAAGGCCACGGTGTTTCCTCAATGCCGAGGTTGAGGAAAGTATTTCCTTGGACCTCGACTGATTTTCCGGATGCCTGTTGGGCGGGGCTATCGGTATAGGTCGTAAACCAGCCCGGTTCACCTTCGCCCTCTAGGTCGATGACGACTCGGGTGAAGCCATCGTGTGCTCCCACTCGCACACCCGTGGGGATGAGGTTTCCGAGCCCCTCCGGCATGTGCTGTTGGTCCTCGAGCGAGGCCGTGCCCATACCGGCGAATGCCAGTGGGGCTGAGTCCTGGGGGAGCTTCTGCTTTTCTGCATCCGCTGCAGAGGTACTGCGCGGGGCAGAAGTAGCGGCGGGGGTAGCGGAGGAGGTCTGAACTTCAGCGGTGTCGGTAGCTGACTGAACCTCACTGAAAGTTGGTGCGCCTGCCTGCGTAGTTTCTTCATCGGAACAAGCGGCAAGTGCTAACGCGCATCCTGCACTGATGGCCACGGCGAGAGGGCGAGAGAAAATTGAGGGAGACAAATTCATCACTTCCTTGGTGCTTACCGTGTCGTTACACCCATTCTACTGGGGCAGATGGGACAAGCATTAGGAAGTGATGCAATTGTTAACCCATGTGAGAGGGGAGGGTGCGGCTACTTCTTTAGTTCAACCAGCTGAATAAGGTTGCCCACGGTGTCATCGAATACAGCGATGATGGACGGGCCAACATCGGTGGGCTCCATGGTGAACTTCACGCCCTTGTCACTGAGCTCTTTGTATTCTTTTTCCACATCGGCGGACAGGAACTGCGTGACCGGAATACCGTCAGCTTTGAGTGCTGCGGCGTAGTTTTTGGCGGCGGGGTGGCCCTTCGGTTCCAGAAGCAGCTCGGTATTTCCCTCATCTTCAGCATTGGTGACGGTGAGCCACCGAAAATCGCCGTGAGTTACATCATCCTTAACTCGGAAGCCAAGGGTATTGACGTAAAAATCGTGAGCGCGGGCAACGTCGTCTACAGGAACGGAAGCGATATATATCTGCATGCCCGCCATCCTAGTGAGAGTGAGGGGGGCATCGTCGGAGAGCGCAAGTCCGTTCCAAGGAAGGCGAGGAATTGTGCAACCCCCATGCGCGTTAGGATGGGGAGAAAAGTACTACCGATGTGGCTGAAGAAGGAGAACACACCATGGCTATCAAGGTTGGCGTACTAGGCGCTCACGGACGCGTAGGCCAGGCAATCGTTGAAGGCGTCAACGCGGAAGATGACCTAGAGCTGGTGGCAGAAATTGGCCGCGATGATGATTTGCAGCAGCTTATCGACGCCCACGCAGAGGTCATCGTGGACTTTACCCAGCCAGATTCCGTAATGGGAAACCTGGAATTCTGCATCGCCCACGGAATCCACTGCGTGGTGGGAACCACCGGCTTTGATAAGGAGCGCTTGGCTCAAGTAGAGGAGTGGACCAAGCAGGACGGTGCCGGCAATGTCCTCATTGCGCCGAACTTTGCCATTTCTGCGGTGCTCACGATGGTGCTAGCTAAGCAGGCTGCGAAGTTCTTTGAGACTGCAGAGGTTATTGAATTCCACCACCCAACCAAGTTGGATGCACCGTCCGGTACTGCGATCCATACCGCTGAGGGAATTGCCGCCGCCCGCAAGGAGGCTGGTCTGGGAGACATGCCGGATGCTACGGAAAAGCAACTCGATGGTGCTCGCGGCGCCACTGTCGATGGCATTCCGGTACACGCGGTTCGCACCCGTGGCATGGTGGCACACGAGGAGGTCATCTTTGGTGCGCAAGGTCAGTCGTTGACCATCCGCCAGGATTCTTATGACCGCGCGTCCTTTACTCCGGGCGTGCTGGTGGGCGTGCGCCAGATTGCAGATCACCCGGGCCTAGTCGTAGGCCTCGATAAGTACCTGGGGCTTTAAGCCATGGCTAAAGCAAGTGAGCTAGATATTCAGCTCATTGCCGCAACACAGTTCCACGCCCCGCAGGGCGTGGAGTGGCACGCGGATGACTCGGCCTCTGATGGGGAAGCACTTGTCGAGTTCGCTGGACGGGCGTGCTACGAGTCTTTTGATAAGCCAAACCCCCGGACAGCAACCAATGAAGCCTACCTGCACCACATCATGGAGGTAGGCCATACTGCGTTGCTTGAGCATGCCACGGCCACCATGTACATCACGGGGCTATCGCGGTCGGCGAGCCATGAGCTCGTGCGGCACCGGCACTTTTCTTTCTCGCAGCTCTCCCAGCGCTTCGTTCACCCGGAGGAGACCGAGGTGGTTCTACCAAAACTGGTAGCCGAAGACGAGCAACTAAGTCGATTGGTAATGCAAGCGGTAGATGAAACCCGCTTTGTCTACGATGAACTGCTTAGCGCACTGGAAGAGAAGCTGGATGAGCCCAACGCTCTCCTGCGCAAGAAGCAGGCCCGTCAGGCGGCGCGTGCCGTGCTACCAAACGCCACAGAAACTCGCATTGTAGTCACTGGCAACTATCGCGCTTGGCGGCACTTTATTGGTGCACGGGCCGCCGAGCAGGCCGATGAGGAGCTCCGCCATGTTGCGGTGGAGTGCCTGAAACTGCTGCAAAGCAAGGCGCCAGTGCTCTTTGATGATTTCAATATCACCACTCTGGCTGATGGAACCCAGATGGCGGCAAGCCCCTACGCCTAACACGCGCGTGACCCCGATGCGGCTAATTGCAAGCCAAAAGGGTAATCTTGACGGCTATGAGCACAGGTATGACAGCAAAGACTGGCGTCGACACCTTTGGACGCATCGGCGTCGCCATGGTCACCCCGTTTGACCGTGACGGTGCGCTGGACGTTGCAGCAGGTCGTCGCCTAGCAGCTCATCTCGTTGACAATGGCGTTGATTCGCTCATCCTAGGTGGAACCACCGGCGAATCACCGACCACTTCAGTTGAAGAGAAGCTGGAGCTGCTCAAAGCCGTAAAGGAAGAAGTAGGAGACCGCGCAAAGCTTTGTGCCGGTGCCGGAACGAATGACACCGCAACCTCCATTAAGTTGGCTCAGGCCACCGCTGACGCGGGGGCAGACAGCCTGCTGGTGGTAACTCCGTACTACTCCAAGCCTTCTCAAAAGGGCGTTTACGAGCACTTTGCCGCAGTCGCGCAAGCCACGGATCTACCGATCTGTGTCTATGACATCCCTGGCCGCTCGGGCATCCCAGTGGCGCCGGATACCCTCCGCCGCCTTGCGGATTTGCCGACCATCCAAGCCGTAAAGGACGCCAAGGGCGACCTTCCTGCGGCCGCAGAACTCATCCAAGAAACCGGTTTGGCTTGGTATTCCGGTGATGATCCGATCAACCTGCCGTGGCTTTCCCTCGGCGCATCTGGTTTCATCTCCGTTATCGGCCATGTTGCACCGCGTGCCTTGGTAGAACTTTATGAAGCTTTCGACGCGGGCGATATGGCCCGCGCCCGAGAAATCAATGTCACTACGCTCCTTCCGCTAACCCATGCACAAGCTCGGTTGGGTGGAGCGACGTTTGCAAAGGAAGCCCTGCGCCTGCAGGGCATCGAAGTTGGCGATACCCGTCTTCCTATCACCGCTGCGAGCGGGGAGGAACGCGAGGAACTTCGCCGTGATCTGGAACAATCTGGAGTCCTCTAAGAATGAATGAACCCCGTAACCGTTCCCGCAAGGTGACCCGCAAGGCGGGCCCACCGGCGGAAAACGAAACCGCCTCCAACGAGGCGGCTTCGCCAGTTTTCCAAGCCCCAGCAACTGACGCGGGCAATTCCGCTCAGGGCGACAAGGATAATTCTGGCAAGAAGAATTCTTCCGACAACAACAACGAAGGTGGCGGCAACAACCGTCGCTCCCGTTCCCGTGGCAGCCGCGGCCGTGGCCGTGGTGGCAACGGCAATGGCAATGGCAATAACCACGGTGGAAACAATAACCACGGCGGCAAGAACGGCAATGGAAACGGAAAGAACGGCAACGGTAAGGGCCGCGGCCGCAACAACCGTGGCCGCCGCAACGTGCCCAAGTCTATGCAGGGCGCGGATCTGACCAAGCGCCTGCCGGAGCCACCGAAGCAGCCAAAGGATGCCCTGCGTATTTACGCTCTGGGCGGTATCTCGGAGATCGGCCGCAATATGACCGTCTTCGAGTACGGCGATGACCTCATCATCATTGACTGTGGTGTGCTCTTCCCATCCTCTGGTGAGCCAGGCGTGGACCTCATCCTGCCTGACTTCGGCCCTATCGAGAAGAAGATCCACAAGGTCAAGGCCCTCGTCGTTACTCACGCGCACGAGGACCACATCGGCGCTATCCCGTGGCTGCTCAAGCTGCGTCCGGATATCCCCATCGTTGCTTCCCGCTTCACCATCGCGCTTATTGCTGCAAAGTGTAAGGAGCACCGCCAGAAGCCGAAGTTCGTCGAGGTTAATGAAAAGTCCGACGTAACCTACGGTCCGTTCCGCGTGCGCTTCTGGGCCGTCAATCACTCCGTGCCGGATGCCCTGGGCATCATGCTGGGCACCCCAGCCGGCAATATCATCCACACCGGTGACATCAAGCTGGACCAAACCCCGCTGGATAATCGTCCAACGGATCTCCCCGCTCTGTCCCGCTATGGTGATGAGGGCGTTGACCTCATGCTGTGCGATTCCACCAACGCTACGGTCCCTGGTGTATCGGCATCTGAGGGCGATATTCCTGCCAACTTCAAGCGGCTCGTCGCCGGCGCTAAGCAGCGCGTAATCTTGGCGTCCTTCGCCTCCAACGTTTACCGTGTCCAGGCAGCTATCGACGCCGCTGTGGCAAACGGCCGCAAGGTGGCCTTCAATGGCCGTTCGATGATGCGCAACATGGAAATCGCAGAGAAGATGGGCTTCTTGAAGGTTCCACGCGGCACCATCATCCCCATCGATGAGGCTGCCAAGATGGCTCCGCATAAGACCATGCTGATTACCACCGGTACGCAGGGTGAGCCCATGGCCGCACTGTCGCGTATGGCCCGACGCGAGCACCGTCAGATTACCGTCCGCGATGGCGATACCATCATCTTCTCTTCCTCGCTCATTCCGGGCAACGAGGAGGCCGTCTACGGCGTCATCAACATGCTGTCCCAGATCGGTGCAAACGTCATTACCAACCAGGACGTAAAGGTGCACGCTTCCGGTCACGGTTACGCTGGCGAACTGCTCTTCCTGTACAACGCAGCGCGCCCGCGCAACGCGATGCCGGTGCACGGCGAATGGCGCCACCTGCGCGCCAATAAGGAACTGGCTATCTCCACCGGTGTGGATCGCGACCGTACGGTGCTGGCACAAAACGGCGTCGTCGTGGACCTGCGCAAGGGTCGCGCCGAGGTCGTAGGCCAGATGCAGGTGGGTAACCTGTACGTCGACGGCGTGTCCATGGGTGACGTGGACGCTGATACCTTGGCTGATCGCACCAACCTGGGTACCGGCGGCGTGGTTTCTATCACCTGTGTGATTGATAACCGCACCTCGCGCCTGCTGGAGCACCCAACGGTATCTACCACAGGCTTCTCCGATGATGACCGCGGCATCGTGCCGGAGGTTGCGGAGATGGTGGAAAACACCATGAACGATCTCGCCGCTGAAGGCGAGAATGATACTTACCGCATGGTGCAGAAGCTGCGCCGTAAGGTATCCAAGCTCATGGATTCCAAGTACAAGCGCGAGCCGGTCATTCTGCCGACCATCGTGCCGACGAATTCCGGTCCTTTGGTTACCGATGAAGAAGACGTTGACGCTTCTCGCGAGTCCCTGTAAATAGCACGGGTACCTCGCGCTAAGCGAAAGCAAGCCCCAGCATGCCAGCTAGCTCGGTATGCTGGGGCTTATGTCGTTTTCTTCTGCTGAGCGCGCCAAAATGGTAGCGCTATTTCATAAGCTTGGTCCCGATTCCCCTACCTTGTGCGAGGGCTGGACAACCCGGGACTTGGCCGTACATTTGTGGGTGCGGGAAAACCGCCCCGATGCCGCCGCCGGCATCTTCGTCAACGCGCTGTCCGGCCGGCTGGAAAAGGAATCACGTAAGGTGGCCGACCGCGACTTTGATGAGTTGGTTGATGACTGGGGGAGGGGACCAGCTGCCTATAACCCCGTCCGGTTCGTGGATGCACAGCAAAACTTTGTGGAGCACTTTGTTCACCACGAGGATATTCGCCGGGCTAATGGCATGGGCCCGCGCGACTTTTCGGCTCGCATCAAGCAGCAGATGCATAGCTATCTAAAGCTCTTGGCTAAGGTGGCCCTGCGCAAATCTGAACGTCCGGTGATTCTGCAGCCGGAAGGATTGCCGCGAATCGTTGCCGCAGATACCCATGGCGTGGCGGATAAGGGCGATGCCGTGGTCCGCGTTTCGGGCGAGGTAGGCGAACTCATCCTCTGGTCCTTCGGGCGTGATGCTGCTGAAGTCAAGGTTGAAGGTGATGCCGGCGCCATCGTAAAGTCAATTCTCTAATCTTGTTTTAGTTGCAGTTTCTTAGCTTTTGGGTGCGTGGGAAGCGTTCTCCGTGAGATTGTGGGGCCAGACGTTAGGGAAACGCGTGTGGTTAATGTGATTTATGGGGTGGCGCGGTTAAGGTAGAGGCATGTCTGTCAAAAATGCCTCTTCGCGCGGAACGCGCCGAAAGTCGAATCGTTCACGGCCGTCGGGCCGCAGCCGGTCCGGTGCTGGCATGCCGGAAAGCCTGGCTATGACGTCTTCGCATCGGCGCGCGGCGGCGACCTCGCAGGAACGTACGGGCAGTGCGTTTCGGGCCGTCGGCAAGGGCTTGGGCGTTGCCTTTGGTGCCACGGCCCGCGGCATGGGAAATATGGCGCGGGGCGTAAGCCATGGCATGGCCGGGCTCAAGCCCAGCGAAGACTTATATGACACCGAGGAGTACGAGACGACGAGGGAGCCGGAAGAAATTTCTGCACGCGGGGAGAAAAAGAAGAAGAGCAAGGTTACTCGGGCGCGCGATGTAGCCGCAGAAGAAGAGCTTTCTGCCATGGAAGTAAGCGAGGAAGAATCGCGCGGTATTCAGGTGAAAAATCCTGATGCGGTGGCGCTCGTTTTGATCGGCATTGCCATCGTGCTTGCGGCTACCGTCTGGTTTGGCGTTGCCGGCCAAGTAGGCGCCTGGGTGGGCAATATCGTCCGCTATGTCATTGGTGCAGGCGCCTGGGTGCTGCCGGTTGCGCTAGTGGCCTTGGCCATTGCCTTGATGATGGACATCTCTGGTCCAGCGGGGCACTTTAAGCCGCGCATTGTGGGCGGTATTAGCATTATCGTCCTTGCCATGCTCAGTTTGATCCACATCTTTGCTGGTACCCCTGAGCTCGGCTTTACCCCGGACAGCGCCGGTGGTGCCGGCGGTGTAATCGGCTACGCCATTGGCGGCCTTCTGGAGACGGCCTTCACCTCTTTCGTCGCTGTGCCGTTGCTTTTCCTCGTCATTATCTACGGCGCCCTATTGGTCACCGGCATTACTATCCGCGAGGCCTATGAGTTGGTGGCTGATGCCATTTCTGCGGCCTTTTCCCGCTTTGGCGGCGCGGACGAGGACTATTACGACGAAGAGGGCGATGACCTCTACGGCCACGTCACCGGCGATATTGATGACATCGCAGAAGGCCGTGAGCGCAGCGAGCGCCCAGCACGACCTGCAGCCAAGCGCCGTTCCTCTGAGCGTGGTGGCAGCCTGCGCGCTTTCCGACGCCCCACTGAAGACCCCGCCCCGCGTGGTTCTTCTTATCCGGTGGATTCCCCTGCTGCAGCAGAGGAGGAACATGCCACCCGCGCCTTTAGTGCACCAAAGCGAGGCGGGTTCCAGTCTGTGTCTAACGCGGCTGAGAAGCCGGTCTTTCGTGACATCGGCGATACCGATGAGATCCCGGTGGTAGACGACGCCGCTGCGTCGTCGCCGGAACAACCGGCTTCCGGGGATCCGGAACCGACCCGAGTGCTGGGCACTACTCGTCAACGCCCCACTTCCCCTTCTACCCGCTCGGCTACGGCAGCAGGTGCTGATGCTGGCACCGCCGCCGGTACCGCCATTGGCTCGGCCGCTGGTGCGGCTGCGGGCGCCGCGGGTGCTGCGGGAGCAGCAAGTGGTGCAGCAAAGACTGCTGCTGCGGGTGCTGCTGGTGCCGCTGGCGCTGCAGCAGCCGGTGCAGCTGCAGGCGCTGCTGGATCTGCGATGGAAGGAGGCGCTGATGCAGTATCGTCCGCGCACGAGAAGGCCCGCCAACTCTTCCGCGAGCGCTCCGGACGCGACGCTACGACCGGCGCACAGGTGGACTCCACCGAGCCTGCGGCCGAGGCCGCAGGGGACACGGGTACTTCTGCTGCTCCTGCACCGGCCGCACAGTTTGGCAACGAGAATTACGCGGTTCCCACTACGGACCTGCTGACCCCGGGCACTCCAGCAAAGGAGCGCACGGAGATTAATGACCGCATCATCGAAGCGATTACGGATGTCTTCGAGGAGTTCAAGGTCGATGCCCAGGTAACCGGCTTTAGCCGTGGCCCAACAGTGACCCGGTATGAAATCGAGCTGGGACCAGGCGTCAAGGTATCGAAGATTACGAACCTGCAGTCCAATCTGGCCTACGCCGTGGCCACGGATAATCTACGTTTGCTCACGCCCATCCCCGGCAAGTCGGCCGTCGGCATTGAGGTTCCGAACCCAGATCGTGAAATGGTGCACCTGCGCGAGGTGCTTGATGCGCCAAGCATGACCAGCTCCCCGGATCCCATGCTCATCGGTTTGGGCAAGGACATCGAAGGCGAATACACCTCGTTCTCGGTTCAAAAGATGCCGCACTTGCTGGTCGCCGGTGCTACCGGTTCCGGTAAGTCCGCTTTTGTGAACTCCATGTTGGTCTCGCTGCTTACCCGCGCCACCCCTGAGCAGGTTCGCCTCATCCTGGTGGACCCGAAGATGGTGGAACTTACCCCGTACGAGGGCATTCCGCACTTGATCACGCCCATCATTACCCAGCCGAAGAAGGCCGCTGCAGCCCTGCAGTGGCTGGTGGAGGAGATGGAGCAGCGCTACATGGATATGAAGGCTGCTCGCGTGCGGAAGATTGAGGACTATAACCGCAAGGTGGTCTCCGGCGAATACCAAGCACCGGCAGGCTCCGAGCGCGAGGTACGCCCGTACCCGTACATCGTCTGTGTCGTCGACGAGCTGGCGGACCTGATGATGACTGCGCCAAAGGAGATTGAGGACTCCATCGTCCGCATCACCCAGAAGGCGCGTGCCGCCGGAATTCACCTGGTCCTGGCAACCCAGCGCCCGTCCGTTGACGTGGTGACCGGTCTGATTAAGACCAACGTGCCTTCACGCTTGGCCTTCGCGACGTCCTCACTGACGGACTCTCGCGTTATTTTGGACCAGGGTGGCGCGGAAAAGCTCATTGGTATGGGCGATGGCCTCTTCATTCCGCAGGGCAAGCGTCCTGTGCGTATGCAGGGCGCATTCGTCTCGGATGATGAAGTCATGGCGGTTGTCGATGCCGCCAAGTCGCAGGCCGCGCCGAACTACACCGAGGGCGTGACTGAGGAGAAGCAATCCGAGGCCAAGCAGGAAATCGATGAGGAGATTGGCAAGGACATGGACGACCTCCTCGAAGCCGTCGAGCTGGTGGTCACCGCCCAGTTGGGCTCGACCTCGATGCTGCAGCGCAAGCTGCGCATCGGTTTTGCCAAGGCCGGTCGTCTCATGGACCTGATGGAATCTCGTGGCGTCGTCGGACCGTCCGAGGGCTCCAAGGCCCGCGAGGTCCTAGTGAAGCCGGAAGAGCTCGATACCATCATCTGGATGATCAAGGGTGCCGACCCTGCCGAGGCGCCAAAGGAAATTCAGGAGGAGATGCAACAACAGGAGCAGGATGATGCCTCCGCTACTTCCGATGCCGACTCTTCCGCAGGCTCCGATTCCTCCCCGCAGGGCGATGCTGGCGACACCCGTACCGTCCAGGCAACGTATAACCCTTCGACAGGTGCCTTCTAAGATCGTGTAGAGTTGGACGGGTCTTGGAGGGGAGTACCCCATCCTTCGGCATTGATCGTCAGCACGGAAGCGTTACGCTCCCGGTCGTGCCGGCCCAGCTGCAATTATCCAGCCGGGCGGGGGAGACCTCCGGTCACTTTGTTGTATCTTCGACCGGAGGGATGTACCAATGCATGTGCCATTGTGGATCTGGGCGATTTCCATCGTCGTCATTCTTGGATTCTTTGTTTTTGATTTCTACTCCCACGTGCGCACCCCGCACGAGCCGACGCTGAAGGAATCCGGGTTCTGGACCCTATTCTATGTCGGTATTGCTTTACTTTTTGGTGCCGGTGTCTGGGCCATATGGGACCACGAGCACGGCATCCAATACCTCACGGGTTACGTGACAGAGAAGGCGCTATCCGTAGATAACCTCTTTGTTTTCGCGCTTATCATGGGCGCCTTCAAGATCCCGCGTAAGTACCAGCAAAAGGTATTGCTCATCGGCATCGTTATTGCCTTGGCATGCCGCCTGGTGTTTATCCTTTTGGGTGCTGCGGTCATCGCGGCATGGTCCGATATCTTCTACCTGTTCGCGATTTTCCTCCTCTACACAGCTATCAAGCTCATCGTCGATGAGATTCGAGATGCTCCTGAAACCGATCCCAATGACATGGGCATCATCAAGCTGATCCGCAAGGTAGTCCACGTCACCCCGCGCTACCACGGCGATAAGCTCACGCACCGCGTGGAAGATTCTTCGGGCAAGCGTAAATTCGCGTTCACCCCGCTATTTATCGCGTTGGTGTCCATTGGTCTTATCGACGTGATGTTTGCCTTTGACTCCATCCCAGCCATCTACGGCATTACCTCAGAAGCGTTCTTGGTCTTTACCACCAATGCCTTCTCCCTCATGGGCTTGCGCCAGATGTACTTCCTGCTGGATGGCCTGTTGGATCGCTTGGTGTACCTGCCCTATGGTTTGGGCATCATCTTGGGCTTCATCGGTGTGAAGCTCATGTTCCATGCGCTGCATGAGAATAACTTGCCGTTTGTAAACGGCGGCGAGAACGTGGAGTCCATCCCAGAATTTTCCACCATTACCTCACTTATCGTGATCGTGGGCGTCCTGGTTATTACGGTTATCGCCTCGATTATTAAAAACAAGCGCGATGAGAACCAAGGCGGAGTACCGGTATCGCACAATCACTTCGACTGGGACGAGGAAGGCAATAAGATCGTCCGCAACAAGAAGGGCGAATTCCTGGGCAAGGCCGAAGACCTGCCCAAGGAAGAGCTACCACACTAGAAACGGGCGTTGACGGGATTCCATTCGCGGAAGCTGCGGCCGGTGATGCAGCCTGCCTGGTAGAAGGGGTCTTTGTCCATGAGGGCGATGGCGTCGGCGACCACGGCGTCGTCGGCAAGCCCCACGATGATGAGCGCGCCGCCCTTGGAATCCGTCAAGGGGCCGGTGGCAATGATGGTGCCCTCCTCAAAAAGTTGCGCGGTAAACTCGCGGTGCGCGGGGCGAGCCTTAGCAATCTCAGGATTATTGGGGTTGTAGTCGTAGCTAACAGCAAAATACTTCATGCTTCGCATTTTAAAATGCAGGGGCATCCAAGCGCAGGTGCTTGGTGCTAACAGGTAGTATGTATAACGTGAATCAACCCGGAACACAGTCAGCGCAATCCTCGGATGTGAATCCGCAGGTGTCCAATTGGAACCTGCCAAATATTCTCACCAGCCTGCGCATTCTTTTCATTCCGGTTTTCGCATGGCTAGTTATTGCCGGCCATCAATGGTGGGCTTTTGGCCTATTCGCGGCCTTAATGCTGACAGATAAGCTCGACGGGGACATCGCACGTGCCCGTGGTCTTATCACCAATTTTGGCAAGATTGCTGATCCCATCGCGGATAAAGCGCTTATGACTACCGCACTGGTATGCCTCAACATCATTGGAGTGCTGCCAGTGTGGATTACCGTGGTCATTCTCATTCGAGAGTTCGGAATCACCATCTGGCGTATGGTTTTGTTGCGCCGCGGTAAGGTCGTGCCTGCTTCGAAGGGCGGCAAGCTGAAGACTGTATTGCAATCCCTAGCAGTGGGGCTGTACCTGTGGCCGTTGCCGGAGTGGATGAACGTACCTACCTTCTTGGTGATGCTCTTGGCCGCAGTGGTGACCGTGGTTACCGGCGTCCGGTACCTCATCGACGGCAAGAAGCAGAATAGCTAGGCAGTTCATGAGCACCACGGCGTCCCGCCTCGTATCTGAACTCACCGAGCGCGGCGAAACTTTGTCCTTTTGTGAGTCGCTTACTGCTGGGTTGGCCAGCGCCACGGTGGCTTCTGTCCCTGGAGCTTCGGCTGTGTTGCGCGGAGGGCTTGTAACATATGCCACCGATGTGAAATCCCACTTTTTGCATCAATCGGTAGCCGATATCGAAGCAGCCGGTGTGGTTTCTGGGGAGACTGCCCTTGCAATGGCGCGCGCGGCGGTGGCAGAAACCGCCGCGGACTGGGGGATAGGCCTTACCGGAGTGGCAGGTCCAGACTTACAAGAAGGCAAGCCGGCGGGCACCGTATATATCGGCATCTATTCTCCTGACAGAGTGGCATTCTCCCAGTTGCTATCCGGATTAGGCAAGGAGCGCAACGAAATCAGAGAGGCCACGGTCGCAGCCGCCTTGCGGCTCCTGGGCTCAACTTTGGAAGAAAATCCGGCACTGCGGGAACAATAACGAGACAAGGAGCGTTGACCATAGTGATGAACACTTCTACTGCTGTCCTCGAACACCCGGTAAACGGCGCTGTTGCACCAGCGGCGCCCGCCACTGCTCGTACCCCTGAGCCGCTTTTGCGTGAGGCTCTTGGGTTGACGCTGCGCGCCTTCCGCGCGGACAAGGGAGTAACCCTGCGCGAATTGGCCGGGGTGGCCCGCGTATCGCCGGGTTACCTTTCGGAACTTGAACGCGGCCGCAAGGAGGTCTCCTCTGAGCTTCTTGCGTCCGTGTGCCACGCGCTGGATTGCTCAGTCTCGGACGTATTGATTGAAGCGGCCGGTTACATGGCCCTGCCCTCCATGGATGAGGAGCTTGCCCATACGGCACCTGCCGCATCAGAGCTTTAGCCCATAGCGGTCTATGTGGGTTAAGTAGCAAAAAGTGTGTCTGAGTTACAGTGATCTTGCTGCTCAGGTTGGGTAAATCGGGCGGATATAAGGTCTTGGTGCTTATATCCGCGCGTTTCGTGTTCAATCCATCGG